>JBHHTZ010000197.1:0-6956 GCA_046753605.1 Anaerolineae bacterium | reverse complement strand
TCACTGACCCCAAGGGGCTACTCCTATAGCCGTGAGCAACATCGCCCCCAGGAACATCCACTGGGTAGTGCGCAAATACCAACGAATGCGATGCCGGCCTAGATACGGCTGAAACAACATCTGTGCCAACACAAGTATCGCGACCGCGCCGGCCAGAATCGGCTCGTGCCACGCCACAAGTAGCACTACCGCAGCAAGCTGGGGCAAGGTCACGACGGCTCGATGCCTGACAAAGACCAGCGGCTGATCCAGTGTGAGCTGCCCGTAGTAGGCAACGACGAAAAGCAGCCCCACCAGCAACGCCAGCGCGTGTTCACCGGTCCAGTAGACGGCCGATAGCGCCAGACCAGAAAGCCCCCCCAGATTCACTTCCGGCAAACTCGCAAACGCTGCGAGGCCGATTGTCCACGGCACGCCTATCTCCAGCACGGCCCGTGTCCATCCATCGCGGAGCGGGTATCCGCCGGCAGCAAACCAGACCACCAGCGGCAGGAACAGGCCCACCGCAACAACCACAGCTACCCCAGGTCCGAGGGTCACTCCCAGCAGCAGCGCCAACGCGTACAGAACGCCGATTTCTGTGAGTTGCCGGCGGTAGGTGGTGGTAAGGTGAGGATGATCTCCATCGGATTGCCGGACGAGAGACGGCTTCCCCAATCCTGGCAAAGCTGTCCACACCGCACCCAACACCGGATCCACCAACACCACCATCAGACCGAGCTGCACCAGCGTGTGCAGGCTGATGTCCAGCGCGCCGGCAGCGACACTCCCGCACACGGCCGCCCAGCCGGCCCCGACCCACGTCAGCCGAGAAGCCGGCCGCAGTTGTAGGAGCAATGCCCGACCCAAAAGCGGCGGAATCGTTTCTGTGTGCGTGGGGGACTCCCCCTTACCCATAGTCTTCACGACGGTTGATACGAATACACGTTCGCGGAAGCTCTACTCAGGCGGCTCAGACCGAGGGACCGAGCCGGCTAAGTAGTGACCGCTGAAGATTGATTATAGCACAGACCGATGAGGAAATGAATTGGGTGTATTCAAATCCGGTTGTAGGGGCGATCCCTTGCGGTCGACCTGGGCAGGTGCAAGGCCTGCCCCTACCAACCCGTTTTGAACGCACCAAAATGAACTGAGGATTGTGCGACGCAAGCAAGCCGGGGGTGTCGAGACCGGCCACGGCCCCAACACCCCCGCAAAGAGAGGAAACAGAGGCTCTTATCGATTGTACTCTTCTGCCAATCGCCCGGCCTCCTCGATCCAACCCTGAGTAGCTTCCGCCGAGACAGGAATGACATCCGGGCCGGCAACGATTTCGACCACTTCCTCTGGACGTCGAGACGCCAGGTCTGCATAGGTGCGAACGCCAGCCTCGCGCAGCATGCGCTCATACACGGGACCGATGCCCATGATGGCCTGCAGATCGTCCAGGTCTTCTGCTACAGCGTGGACCGGCTTCGGCGGTAGAACAGGTTCCCCTTCAGACGCCAGGGCTTCGCCGGGCGCTGGCGGCGCGGATGGAGAGGCCGGCCTCCAACCACCGGGCAGCGAAGGGTGGCGCCGCGTTCCGCCGCGCGACAGGATCACAGCACCCAATCCCCAGCTAAGCCCCACCAGGGAGAGCAGAGGTCCCAGACAGGGCACCAGCAGCGCCAGCAGAGTGATAAGCAAAACGCCGACCAGCCCGGAGATCAGAGGTAACGGTCGCTCGGGGTTCAGGACGGCCAGGAGACGTTCGCCCACCATGTAACCCAGCGCAATCCAGCCGAACAGCCCGGCCATGACCAGGACAATACCCAGAAGCGCGGCAACTGGAATACCACACAATGTGATCGCCAATGCCACCATCACCAACGCAGCAACGAGCATGGTCAGACAGCCCACGCCGGCGCTGGCAATCGGCTGGTCCTCACTCATCCGCTTGACAGTGTTGGTCTGCTCCGGCAGCAGAATCAGCAGCAAGAGCGCGATGACGGCCAGCCCGACCGCTATCAAGCCATCGGTGAACAACCCGCGTAGGAATGATAGGAACCCAGACCCGTTGCGGATTTCGATCTGAGGTCCGGGGCCGGCCGGCAAGGCCCCCGGCACGCGGTTGGAGCCGAAGGGGAAAAAGGGCAAGTCGCCAAAGCGAAAACCCTCGACTACATCGCCCCCGACCCTGGCTCCATCAGCCCGACTCACCGGCCCTCCCGCTGCCATCACATCTCCCGCGACGACAGCCGAATCACGAAGGGTGACGGGGCCACCCAGAGCAACGACATCCCCCTCGACGCGGCCGGCAATGGACACGGGACCGCCCAGGGCAACAACATCACCATCAACCTCACCGCCGCGTTCCACCGCGACGGGGCCGCCGAAGACGACCAGATCGCCATCAACTCTCTCACCGCTTTCGATCGTCACCGGTTGCCCGAACACAGTTCGGCCACCCTGGGCAGACACAGGTGTTGCCGTGAACACCAACGCGACAAACAGCACGAGGACAGGGACGAGAATCCAAGAACGTTTCATGGGCTGACTTCTCCTCTGTGTAGCAGTATCACTTGCCGGCTGGCCGAAGAGCACCCTGGATGCCGGCAACCAGCCCCAGCCACATTGCCAGGGCTACCAGAGCCAGCACGGCATATAGCAGAACCAGACCAGAGGGAACAACGCTCAGCACGGCTTGACGTATCCCCCACCCCGCTTGTACCCAGTTCAGCAGTGTACCGCCAACTCGAATCAAGGCTGCGCCTCCGGGACCGAACAACGCGGTAGGGCCGGCGCCCGGGATAAGGCTAACCAACCAAAACAAGCCGACCAGTGCAAGGGAAACGGTCCCGGCGAAGAGGGCCAACGCCCCCACCCATGGATTGTGGGCTGGCCGTCGCCGGGCAAGGCGGGCCATCACCTTCAATGTGAAATCAGCCGGAGGGGACACCATAGGAGCTGCCGCGAGTAGGCCATCGACCCGTTGAAGAGCAGACCACTCGGCACGGCAGGCCGCACAATCAGCAGCATGAGCTAATAGTGCAGCCTCCCGATCCGAGTTGCCTGCACCATCCAGAATCTCATGCATCAACTCACCGGCATCTGAACAACGCATTGCATCAACTCTCCTTTCCGGGGAGAAGGATTCTGAGTGCCCGGAGGTTCTGCCCGCTCCAGATGCGATGCTCTCTCCATCGCCTCGGCCAGCATCCGCCGTGCGCGATGCAACCGCGACTTTACCGCACTGACCGTGGAATTGGTCACGGCCGCGATGTCCTGGTAGGAATAGTCATACCAGTAACGCAGGACGACTGCCAGTCGATAGTCCGGCGGCAATGTGTCAAGCATTGCCTGGATCTGTTCGCCATCTGACCACCGGATAGCCGATTGCTCGGGATCGGGGGTTTGCGCGCGCAGCGGCTGCCAGGGCGGTAGCTCTTCTACCGACACCCAGTTGATCCGGCGGCGACGCAGTTGGTCGATGCAGTAGTTTGACGCGATAGCCAGAAGCCACGACGAGAACTTGCGCTTCGGATCGTACGATCCGAGATGCGAGTAAGCTCTCAAGAAGGTCTCCTGTGCGGCGTCTTCGGCGTCGCCGGCATTCCCCAACATTCGATAGGCCAGGTTGTACACCGGTCCCTGGTAGGCCTCCACCAGCTTTGCAAACGCCCGCTGATTCCCCTGCCGGGCCTGCAAAACCCAAGTGCGCTCAACGTTCATCGGGTCCCTCCGTGCACTCAAAAATCCTGTACGAATGATAGCATAAAAGGTTGCGAAGTTCCTGACAACCCTCCTACGCCAAGCTGACGCCGGAGTAATGCATACTGCGTCTTGCGTATCTCGTAAAGATGTCGTCTCCGAGGTACGCAAGACGCAAGACGCTTGCTTATTTCAAACTTCTTTGCTAGCATTGAATTACAAATCGAGCAAGGAGCGTTCATTTGAATCACCATCCCTTTATCGCCGTCGAGGGTGTAATCGGCGTGGGCAAGACAACTCTGGCCCGACTGATGCAACCTGATTTCGGCGCCTATCTGCTGCTGGAGGAGTTCGAGGAGAACCCGTTTCTGGCCGACTTCTACGGTGATCGAGCACGCTACGCCTTTCAGACTCAGATATTCTTCCTGCTGAGTCGGTATCGGCAGCAGCAGGCAGTGCCGGCCACCCGCCGGCAGGCGCCTCTCATCAGCGACTACACCTTCATGAAGGATCGCCTCTTCGCCTACCTGAACCTGCGCGGCGACGAGTTGGCCGTCTACCAGAGTGTCTACAACGCCCTGGCGGAGAATATCCCTCTCCCCGACCTGGTCGTCTATCTGCGCGCGGAAAGCGATACGCTGATGGAACGCATCGCAGTGCGCGACCGGCCGTACGAGCGGGACATGGACCGGACCTATATCGACGCCCTGAATCGAGCGTACGACGGCTTTTTCACCGCCTACCGCGACTCGCCGGTACTCGTCATCGACACCGATGGCCTGAACATCGTGGCCGTGCCCGACGACCTGGACTTTGTCGTGGGGCAGGTGCGGGCCGCCGTCGGCCAGGCAGCGTGGCAGGAACCACTGCCGCAGTTGGACCCCCGGGAGACACTGACGCTGGCGGAGGCGGAACGCCGGCTCGCCGACTTCCAGCGATTCCACCAGGCCCTGGACTCCGACAAGGGCTTTATGACCGACGTTTACTTCAACTTTATCTGCCTGCAGGAAGAGTTGGGGGAACTGGCGGCCGAACTCAAAGCGATCTGGTCCGAGACGGCCAACGACGGTGGGGACCAGGGCCAGGCTGTAGCGCGCCGGCTGCCGGCCCTCCAGGGCGAATTGGCCGACTGCCTGGCGTATCTCCTGAAGCTGAGCAACTACCTCGGAGTCGATCTCGAAGAAGCCTACCTGGACAAGATGCAAACCAACCTGGGACGCGCCTGGCGCGAGAGAGAGGATCAGAGAGAATGAGTTGGCCGATGAACGACGACGCGGTAGAACTGGACGAGATTTTCAGCTACGAAGGCACATACGGCGGGCGAAACTCGCGGGACGAGATCGTCCGCGCCCTGAAGGAAGCCCTGGCCATCCTGGAGGATGCACTGCACGAGGAGTTTGTGTGCACCAGCTTTCGGATCGAGGGAATCTGGCGATGACCAAGCGCTTCATCGCTGTGGCCGGCAATGTCGGGGTAGGCAAGTCCACCCTCACTGCGCTGATCAGCCAGCGTCTCGGATGGCGCCCCTTCTACGAGGCGGTGGACGACAATCCCTACCTGGCGGATTTCTACGCCGACATGCAGACCTGGAGTTTCCACTCGCAAGTTTTCTTCCTGTCCCGGCGCTTGCAGCACCACCGCGAGATCATCGACTGTCCCACGTCGGCCGTGCAAGACCGGTCCGTCTACGAAGACGCTGAAATCTTCGCCCGCAACCTACACCGCCAGGGGCACATGTCAGAGCGCGACTACCAAACGTATCGCGAGCTGTACCAGGCGATGAACCTGTTCCTCCCACCCCCCGACCTCATCGTATACCTCCGCGCCTCGGCGCCAACATTGCTCCGGCGCATTGCCCTGCGCGGCCGGTCCTACGAGCGAGAGATGGAGCCGGCCTACCTGGAGCAGCTCAACGAGCTCTACGACGAATGGGCCGACACTTTCGACCTGTGCCCGATGCTCACAGTGCCGGCCGACGAGCTGGACTTCGTGATGTACAACACCGACCTGGAACTCATCGCCGGCAGGATCATCGACAAGCTGCAAGGCAAAGAGACAGTGGTATTCGAATAAGAACTCAACGTTTAACCACAACCCACTCCCCACTCTCGGCGCTCCTCAAGACCGCCTCGCCGATGAGCATCTCCTCGTGGCCATCGGCGAAGGTGGGGAAATCCGGTTCCAGCCCCTCGTCCCGCCGGCGGATGTACGAGTAGACCGCCTGGTACAGCGCCTTGAAGGTGTCGGGAAAGCCCTCGTTGTGCCCGCCCGGATAGCCGGCAAACCGGCGCGCCGCCGGCGTCAGCAGAGCCGGGTCTTTGAGGAAGAGACCGTTCGGCCCGTCGCGCCGGCCAATCCACAACTCGTTGGGCCTTTCTGCATCCCAGGCCAGCGACGATTTGCTGCCGTTCAACTCAAACGACAGTCGATTCTTCCGCCCGGCGCTGACCTGCGAGACCGTCACAACGCCTTTGGCGCCTGAATCCCAGCGCAGCAAGATGGTGGCGTAGTCCTCCGTTTCGATGGGGGTTTCCACGTAGTCGCCGGGGCTCAGTTCCTTGCCGGCGAAGGTGTCAATGGGGCCGGCCGGCCGTTTTCGCACCGCCAAGAAGGTCCCCAAATCGGCGTACACCGCCTCGACGTGCTGGCCGGTGATGAACGTGACCAGGTCCAGCCAGTGTGAGCCGATGTCGCCCACGGTTCGCAGCCGGCCGCCCTTCTCCGGCTCCAACCGCCAGTTCCAGTCCGTGTCATAAAGCAGCCAGTCTTGCAAATACGAGCCGCGGGTGATGTACAAGTCGCCCAGGTCGCCACGAGCCACACGCTCGCGCGCCTCGTGGCAGATAGGATAGAAGCGGATGTTGAAATTCACCGCGTGGACGATGCCGGCCTCCTCCGCCAGCCGCAGCAGTTCCCCCGACTCCTCGCTGGTCATGGCCAGCGGCTTCTCGCACACCACGTGCTTTCCCGCCCTGATCGCATCGCGGGCCATCGGAAAGTGCAGTTGATTCGGGCTTGTGATGTGTACAACGTCTACCGCATCGTCGGCCAGCAGGGCTTCGTAGTCGGGATAGACCCGCTCGATGCCCAACGCTTCGGCTTTGGGCCTGGCCCGATCGGGCGACGAACCGACGATGCCCGTCACTTCCACCCCCAGCCGGCGCAGCGCCTCCACGTGGGCCGGCCCGATGAACCCGGTACCAACAACGGCTGCTCGAATGACATCCATGTCTACCCTTTCTTACTTGCTAACCCCTGGCTCCCTTTGCTACAACGTTACTACT
>JBHHTZ010000196.1:0-6966 GCA_046753605.1 Anaerolineae bacterium | reverse complement strand
CGACATCCATAAACCCTCTAATTCCCTGGTCTTCCGCCTGCTTGACACCCTGTGTTATGCTGCCTAATTGTACAAAGGCGAGCTCAGTCCTCTTCCATCACGAGATCGGCCGGGTATCGTAGTTCCACCGCCACGCGCCGGCCTGCCAACGGGACGCGGAGCGTCGTGGATACCGGCTCCGACACAAAGTCGGTCTCGTCGGGCCAGTACTCCTGGAAAAAGGCCGTGACTGCCCGCAGCGCTATGGTGTACCAGTCGATCTCGTCGGGGCCGGGACGCAAGACTTCCTCATCTTCCGTAACCTGGAAGGGTATCGGATAAGCACCTTCCTCTGCAATCTCCCAGCCGTACTGCTCCAGCGCATCCAGGTCGGCGAATGGCACTGCCGTCATGTCATCGTACGTGATCGAGCGGTAGTTCATCATCCCGATTACGTCCTCGGGTGGGGTGCTTGCCACCAGGTCGTAGTCGAAAAGGTCGTCGAACACCGCCAGTCCGAACTCCAGGCCGGCGTTTCCCATTACCGATGCAAAGCGCCACTTGCCATCGGGCGCCGGATAGCGCAGGGCCACCAGGTCCTCATCGAGCATCAACTCCCAGGGTGCTTCACGGTATAGATCGGCTGCCGCCTCGAAGAACTCACCCACCTGCCCCGGGGTGACACGCGGGTCGTCCAGCAATCCGGGAATAGGCTCATGACCGCCGGCCAGGAAATACTCCAGGTCGGCCAGCATGTCGTCAAGTTCTGGCGTGTCTTCTGTGGTGCAGCGAATACCCAGCGGGGTCATCTCGGGCGCTAGTGCGTCAGCGAGATCCTCGTCGTCGGTCACAACGACTGTGGGCCGGCGAGGCGTGCCGGCGCCCGCAGCCGGCTGACTCATGGCCTTCAGCAGCACATCCCGCACCTGCGCCGTCGAAGGTTGAGTCCTCAACATCTCCTGGAACAACATCAACGGGCCACCCGGGCTGGCAACCAGAACCAGGTAGGGGCGATACGATTCCCCCTCTTCGCCAGTGATCCAGGCCCACATCTTCACGGCGGCCACTTGCCAGACCTCCTCTGCCTGGGGCAACGCCTGGACGTCGGCCATCTGGGGCGTCGGGATTTCCACCTCCATCTTGGGATAGGGAACCGCTGTTTCTACCATTTCGATGCTCCCCGCTTCACGCTGAACCAGGTCAAAGTGAACCAGTTCACGAACGGGGCGGAAGGCTTCAATTGCATCCGAGGGCGTCATTTCCTCAAACCCACCACGCCTCAGGCGACCGCGATCCAGTGTCCCCATGATGGTCATGGACTCCCCCACACTTTCCTGCTCTTCTGGAGGCAGCATTTGGCGCAGCGTTGCCGCAAGCTCGTCCTGATGGGGGATGAGGAGATCGCAACTTGCGCAGTAGCGACAGGTCGCCATGACCGGCACAACCATGCGCGGCCCAAGTTGAAGCACGAGGACACGATTGCGCTCGTGGGTCTCCTTGTCGCACCGCGGACAGAGGGCGAAGCGATGGTCAGGATACGGGTTCAAGAACACGGTGTAACGTTCAGCGTCTGGCAAATCGTTCATTTGTTATGCCACCTTTCTTTTGGCTTGACAAGCCAGGATTCTATGTTTCGTCCGGTGTGATCCACTTGCGCACTGCCGGCATCTTGTGATGGGCCAGACAATCCAGCAGGGCAGCCGGCTGCTCAGCCGTGACAATCAATTGCCGATGCACTGGCTTGATGAACCCCTCGGCGATGGCGTGGTCAACGAAGCCCACCAGGGCATCGAAATAGCCGGCCACGTTCAGCAGGCCAATCGGTTTGTGGTGAATCCCAAGTTGGGCCCAGGTGATCACCTCAAACAACTCTTCGAAGGTGCCGTAGCCGCCCGGCATGGCGATGAAAGCATCGGCAAGCTCAGCCATGCGCGCTTTGCGGGCGTGCATGCCTGGCACCACGTGCATGATGGTCACATCTGGATGGGCCAGCTCCTTCGTTGCCATCGCCTCGGGAATGACACCGATCACCTCGCCGCCGCCGGCCAGCACTGCATCAGCAATCACTCCCATCAGTCCCACGCTTCCGCCACCATACACCAGGCCGTGATTGCGTTGGATGAGCAACTGCCCCAACTCTTCAGCCGCATGCTGATACAGGCTGTTGACACCGTTATTAGATCCACAAAAGACGCAGACTCGTTTCACCTGCCTTCTCCTCACTTTTCACATACATGTCAGGCGTTGGAGCGTTTCGTAGTCAATGTTGCCACCGCTGACAATGGCGACAGTGGGCCCGTCATCGATTCCGATTCGGCCGGCCAAGATCGCAGCGACGCCAACAGCGCCGGCCCCTTCCACGACCTGACCATGTTCGCGCAGCATCCAGCGAATGGCATCCTCGATCTCCGTTTCTTCGACCAGCACAATGTCGTCCATGAATTGACGAATCAGCTCCAGCGTGATGGAGCCGGCCTCCACATCGCCGGCCAACCCCTCCGCCAGCGTCGCGGCCTGGGGCAGGCTGGTCCCCCTGAGATAGTTGAAGACCGCCGGCGTGGCCACCGATTGCACCCCGATGACCTGCACGCTCGGATTCACAGACTTCAGCGCCAGCCCGACGCCGGCCACCAGTCCCCCGCCGCCGACCGGCACGAGCACGCGCCCCACCGTGGGCATATCGGCCAATATCTCCAGGGCAATGGTTCCCTGGCCGGCTACCACACTGGGATCGTTGTACGCAGAAACGAAGGTGAGACCCAACTCTTGCTCCAGGCGTCGTGCGTGCGCCTCAGCCGCGTCGTAGCTGTCGCCGAACAGCAGCGTCTCCGCGCCGCGCTCCTGGGTGTGTTGAACCTTGATAGCCGGCGTGTCCGCTGGCATCACGGCGAGAACCTGCACACCGAACACCTGGCCGGCTGCGGCCAGTCCCTGGGCGTGATTGCCGGCGGACGCTGTGACGACACCACGCGACCGCCCGGCATCATCCAACACGGCCACGGCGTTGGCGGCACCGCGCAGCTTGAATGACCTGGTTCGCTGCAAGTTCTCCAGCTTCAGCCAGATGCCGGCGCCCAAGGCCGGCGCCGGTTCCAGCGGTGTATGCCGGACCAGTCCGCTGAGTCGGGCCTGGGCTCGAAGTACGTCTCGCAGAGTGAGAGCCGCTGTCATGCTATCAATACCAACGAATACCTGCAATGTATTTGAGATTTGACAAACCGCCGCATTTGGGTATAATTGCTGATAGATGATCGGGTGACCTGGGAACCCCCTAGCACACCACTAGGGCAGCACTAGGTTGTCCCGCCGAACTATCGGCGGTCCCCGATCCTTTTTGTTTCTAGAACTCCCTCAACAATTCATCCAACGACACAACGTGATCCGGTTCCCTTTGCCCCCGGAATGTTCTGATAGCTGTCCGATGGGCTGGTGATTTCTTGGTAATCCAGTCAAACTGAATCTGGGGGTTTTCTACTTTCTTCCCTGCGCGCCGGAGCAAGTTGATCAGATGCGCTTTGATTCTGTCCTCTTTCCCACGATACTCGATGTCAATAATCGCTCGATCGATCTGCTCAATGTCATCCTTCAACAATAGGTAGAGTACGGTTGCAAACAGTAGATAGTGAAGCGATTCTGCCTTGCTCTGTTGTCGTAGCATGGGGATGATTTCCCGTTTGACCTCGGCAGGTACAAGGATTGCACGTTCCTTGCCGTTAGCGAAAGCCACAACTGTCGCTTTGCTGGTGTTTTCTACTTTCCGTCCGCTTTGGTCGACTTCTACGACGTAGGCCATATCGCTGCTTCTCTTTCATTTTCATTCGAGTGCGACCAAAATCTGTTGGAAAGCAGGCCGCGAGACTGGGGAATTCGCTTCTCTCCAACATTTTTTGGTCACATTCTTTTCATTCGTAAGACGAAGGTGACGTCTCAGCACCAAGTATCCAGATCTATCTGTGGATTGCCGGGATATAAAACTCAGAGGTGCCCTCGCTGGTCAGTCCGCCGGCCACGACCAGGGCGTAGGGCTGTGGTCCCTGGGGGACATTGTGGGCCTCAACTATGATGCGGTAGCGCCCAGGGTCCGGTTGAAAGATGTCCACCCCCTCCACATTGTTCGTGCGATCGCCATTGGTGCCGTTGCCGCGCCACTCACGCCCGCCCGGCGCGACCACTGTCAGGTCCAGGTCATTGACGAGTTGATTTCCGGCCGCCGGCGATCCTGGGTAGTCGGTCCAGACAAGTGTCACCTGGAGCGGAACAGCGAAGTTGAGGACTTCCAACTCGTATGGCCCGGCCTCGTAGACCGCCCGATCACCGGTCTGCAAGCCCGACGTGTGGTCATCGAACCAGACCAATCGAGGCGGGGTGTTCGCCAGCGAGCGGTAGAGGTTGACGCGCCCCCAACCCTCGACGTTGTTCGGGCGTGGCGGGATTTCCAGCGTGGCGCCGGTTCCGTACTGACCGGGCGCCATGTCGACAGCGCCGTTAATGAGAGCGGCCTTGATCAATGCACTCGACGGGTTCGGCAGTCCCTGTCTTTGAACATACCACTGGCGTACCAGCGCGGCTGCGCCGGCCACCAGCGGTGTGGCCATGCTGGTGCCGCCGTTGTAAACATACTCGGCGTTCTCCTCGTACACTCCCCAGCTTTCAGAGTCAGGATCAAAGCCCGGATCGTGGGAGCGCGCCGACACGATATTCGTGCCCGGCGCTACGAGATCTGGCTTGATGCGCCCATCGTCCGTGGGACCGCGACTTGAGAAGGCGGCCATGCCATCAATGTTGTCTGAAACAAAGTCGAACGCAATGGGGGGCTGCAGGAAGCTGAACAAACCCACCAGGATCCACTGCATGTTGCGGCTATCCAGGTCATTGCCATCGGGCGGACGGAACGACTCTGAGGCGCCGACCGTGATGACGTTCTTTGCAGTTCCTGGCGCGTTCATGGAATCTGCGTCAACTATGCCGTCGCCGGATATGAACTCATCCACAGGCAGCGAATCGGCGCCGGAGTTGCCGGCGGCGAACAGAATGGCCATGTCAGGGTGGGACCATGCGAATTCGTCTGTCTGTTGAGAATCCAGCAGGTAGCCACCATACGGATTGTCCGGGTTCTCCACGTCGCTACCACCCCAACTGTTCGAATGTATCCGCGCTCCGTCATTGTAGGCCTGTTGGAAGAGGACATTCATGTCGTCGGGCAAGCCTTCAATGTCCCTGGTCTGGTCGTTGACATCGAAGGCCTGGACAACAATCGATGCCTCCGGGGCTATGCCGGCCAGGCTCCCGGCATAGCTATGCCGCGCCGGATCGCTCCCCGAGAGCACCCCGCTGCCGGCAATGGAGCCGGCCACATGCGTTCCATGCCCCACGGGGTCATTCCAGCCCGTCTTTCCCTCGCCCAGCGGATGAGCGACTCGGACCCGGCCCCGGAAGTCGGTACTGAGCGTGGTCATGTTGCCGACGTCCAGACCGGAGTCAGACAGGGCTACGATCTGCCCGGTACCGAAGAGTCCAAGGCCCCATATCTGCTCCGCATTCATGGTTTGCCGGCTGCGAGCAACGTCGTTGAAGAGCCGGCGACGTGGCGCTGGCTCTATCCAGCGCACCTGCGGCGACCGAGCGAGCTCTTGGATCAGACCGAGCGGAACCAGTGCCCGCACCGTGCCGCCAAAGGGCGTCTCGACGGTGCGAATCATCTTGCCGCCGGCAGCCTGGAGTGCATCGCGGATGCCGTCCACTTCGCCCGGAAACGTCAAAATCCGAACATCGAGCTCTTCGCGCCGGGCCGGTGCAGGATCATCGGCGGCGGGCCGGCCCGCGCCTGAAGACCTCTCACGATCTGCTTCGATGCTTTTTCGCAGGGATGAGCTGATTCGATACGCGGGCTGGTACAGACCCACCCAGCGAACAGCCGGCAGCGCAGCCACTCGTTCGGCAACTGCGGCGTCCATACGAGCGACGAAGGCATAATCTGGGATGTAGTCGAATAGCTCAGCGCCAGCAGTTGTCAGGGCCGCTTTCCATTCGGGCTGAATCGGGCCACGGAACTGGACCAGGTAGACGCCGAGATCACGCGCGGCTGCCGGCTCGGCCTGTGCCTGCAACGGATCGAAGGATGCTGTCTGGAGTCGTATTTGAGGGGCTGACGGCTGACTGGCCGAGGCCGGTGGCATCACCAGCAATCCCAGACCGAGCATCAGTCCTGTGGCTGTGAACAAGATTCGTTTTAGCATTATTGATGGCTACTTGATGATCTTGAGCAGATGTCTCTCTAACACAGCTTCGTTCATTTCACCCACCTGCCAGGCGCGAATCACACCGTCCCGATCCACGAAGAAGCTGGTAGGGAAAGCCGTGACACGATAGCGATTCGCCACCTCACCGGAGCCGTCATCCAGGAGCGTAAAGGTCACACCCAGCCAGCCGGCAAACGTCCTGGCAAGTTCCGGGTTTTCCCGCACATCAATGGCCAGCACCACGAGGCTATCGTCCGTGTGTTTCTGATACGCCGCCTCAATAACCGGCATTTCAGTGCGGCATGGACCGCACCAGGTGGCCCAGAAGTTGATGAGGAGTGGCCGGCCCTTCACATCGTTCAGGGCCAGTTCTTCGCCCTCCGCGTCCCGAAGCGTGAAGGCCGGCGCCGGCTGGCCCACCGGATTTCCGCGTAGACGGGCGGATTCGACGGCCGGAACTGGACCGGCAGCGCCCCGAGATGCCCGTGTGCGAAACACAGCCCAGCCCAGCGTCGCGCCCACGCCGGCGGCGATCAAACACGCCATAACCGCGACACATCCGCCGGCCAGCCACCAAGTTAGCTTCACACCAAAGGGACCCTCGCCACTCATCACTCCGCCTTCCGAATTCTCCCCGGCACGCATGCGCACGTGGCGGCCATTATAGCACAGACACTGCTTGCGAAACAAAGGCGGGTGGCGACTGCTATGCGTTTGGGGGTAGGATGCTGACGGCAGGAACGCTGAG
>JBHHTZ010000195.1:0-6992 GCA_046753605.1 Anaerolineae bacterium | reverse complement strand
GGCCAACACTTCGCGTTGCATCGCAGCCAACTCCGGCCAAAACACAGAAGGCACATGGGGGGCGCTCCACTCAAGGAGCAGCGCCGCCTCGCGTAGCAAGTCGATCACCAGCGCATCGTGCTGTGCTGAGGCAGCTCGTGCTGACACACGTGCCAGCGTTGAAGCCAGATTGCCCAATTGTTGTGGCCAATCAAGCGATTCGTACCGGTCGTGCAAAAGTTGAACGTCCATTTATGGTGCCTCCAACTCAGCACTTCGAACTTCCTGAAGCGCCCGTCGAGTCAACACCTCCACCATCCGCCGGCGATACCAGGCGGAGCTGTAGGTATCATCGATGGGGCGCGCTTCCTGAGCCGCCCGACGGGCAGCTTCGACGATACGGTCATCGGTCAAAGGTGCGCCCTTCACGACGGCTTCTGCCTCGCGAGCGCGCAGCGGAGTGGGTGCCACCGCACCCAGGACGATGCGGGCATCCTCGCAGACGGAATCCTCTGGCTCGAAGCGCACCACGGCTGCCACACCGACAATGGCGATGTCCATCGCCTGCCGGTACGTGTGCTTGAGGTAAGTGCCCCGCGCCCGTGGGTCGGGTGGTGGAACAACGACCTCTGTTAGCAATTCGCCCTTTTCCAACGCAGTTTCGCCGGGTCCGGTAAAGAATTCTTGCAGCTCCACGCACCGCTCCCCGCCGGCCCCGACGATGACAGCTTCCGCTCCCAGCGCGATAAGGGGTTGGGCTGTGTCGGCTGACGGGGCTGCGTTGCACAGGTTGCCGCCCAGCGTGGCCAGGTTGCGGATGAGCGGCGAGGCCATCTTGCCGGCTGTCAGGGCCAACAGCGGGCACCTTTCGTGGATCAGGGATGAGTGAGCCACCCGGTTCAGCGTGACCAGGGCTCCGATGCGCAGCCCGCCATGCTCTGCCGGCGTAATCTCTGCCAGGCCGGGTATCCGCTTGAGGTTAATCACCACCCTGGGCGATAGCCCACCGAAGCGGGTCTTCGTCACCAGGTCCGTACCGCCGGCCAGGGGATATGCTCCATCACCATGCTGCACCAGCAACTCGATGGCTTCCTCAAGAGTTTGGGGAGCATAGTAGTCGAAGGCTTTCATGGCTCATCCTTGTGGTTGGATGGCTGGATGGCCCTTCGACAAGCTCAGGACGTCGCTGGATGGCTGGATGGCTGGGGCACTGATTCGTTCACCCATGGCGTAGCCGCGTGCCAGGGCCTTCAAGTTGGGTGCGCGGAAACGCTCCTTGCTTACGCGGGTCAGCGCCTCCTGCACGTCGGCATAGGAGAACGGGAGAGCCGAGTGGGCCAGCGCAAAGCCGATGAGAGCTACGTTGGCCAGAGCGGGGGAACCGAGTTCCATGGCGATGGCGTCGGCGTTCAGAACGTGCAGTTCGATGTTGCGCTCGGCCAGGTGGGCAGCAATTTCCGGCTGCGGGTAGACTGGCCGGCCCGTGTTCACAAAACCGACTCCCCCATCTCGCAGAAAACTCAGCGCTTTGTACCCCTCATCTGGGTCCAGCGCCAGGAAGATGTCGGCCGTGCCCTGACGCACGAGCGGTCCGCCCTGGGCGCCGATCTTCAGGTGCGAGATCACCGACCCGCCCCGCTGGCTCATGCCGTGCGTCTCAGCACCGATGATCTCATGACCCAGCGCCAGGGCCGTTTCGGACAGGATGCGGGTGGCAAACAGCACCCCTTGCCCGCCTATACCTACGATGACTAGCTTCAGTTGCATGAAATCCTCCACAAAACAAGAGCCGGCGGCCCCCCGGTCTCTTTCCTTAAGTAGCCCGCTCACACGGCCACCGGCTCACCTTCCAACGTCGCCATCGGCAAAATGAGACCCTTGTAGCACGCATCGATGCACTGGGCGCAATCCACACACACCCGCCGGTCGATTTCCACACGGCCGGTCGCGTCGTTCATCACCAGGGCCGGGCACTCGAAGGCCACCAGACAGTAGCGGCACCCATCACATTCTTCATCCACCTCCACCGGCATCCGCACCAGGGAGTCCCGGTTATACAGCACACAGGGCCGGCGGGCGATGACGACTGCTACTCCGCCGTCGGGCTGCTGCGTGTAGGCGTGGGCCTCCTTGATCAGTGTTTCCAGGTCTTCGATCTCATACGGATCGGTGACTCGCACGAAGTGGACCCCGCAGCCTTGGACCAGATCCTCCAGCGACACCTGGGTTCCGCCGGCGCCAACGGCCAGCCGATCTGAATCGATCGTAGGCTGGAAGCCGGTCATGGCCGTCACGCGGTTATCCATGATGACCAGGACAAAGCGTGCTCCAGTGTGTACTGCGTTTGCCAGAGCTGGCAGGCCGGCATGGACGAATGTGGAGTCCCCGATGGTGGCCACGATGGGACGGTCCTTGCCGGACAGGTGATGCGCATGGTAGAAGCCGGCAGCCATGCTGATAGACGCTCCCATATCCAGCACCGTGTCCACCGCCCGCAGGTTCATGCCCAGCGTGTAACAGCCGATGTCGCTGGGTAAGATGGCCCGCGGCAGACTGCGCTTGATGGCGTAGAAAGCCGAGCGATGCCCACAGCCGGCACACAGACGTGGCGGCCGCGCCGGCAGCTCCATCTCATTGATCAATGCCTGCAACGCCTCGTCCTGCCCCGGTGGAAGATATGCACCAGGCGCAACTGTCGCACTTGACAGACCGACCCGCTCGAGCTGAGGACGCAGCACATCGTAGAGCACGTCGGGGGTGATCTCGCCGGCCCCCGGCACCGTCCCATCCAGCCGGCCAACCACCTTGCGGCGATCGGGAATCTGAAGTTCAATGACGGCGTCCGTTTCCTCCAGCACCACTACCTGCTCGCAACGCTCCACAAAATCCATGATCCGCTCGACGGGCAGCGGGTAAGGAGTTCCCACCTTGCTCACCGGGATGTCGCCTTCCAGTCCCAAGTCCGCCAGCAGTTCCAAAACGGCCGGGTAGAGTGCCCCGCCGGTGATGATGCCCAGCGGGTAAGGCCCCCGACCATTGGGGATCGTGTTGAGCGGTGACGATTCGAAGGCCTGTTGAACCAGGCGCAGTCTCTCATTCAGCTCTACGTGTTGAAAATAGCGAGCGCGAGGTGCGGCAACCCAGCGATCGGGGGTCTTTTTGAACCTGGCCCCTCTCCCGGGTTTCACTACCTCCCCCAATTGCACGTTCTGCTTGGCGTGGCATACCCGCACCGCCGGCCGCAGCATCACCGGCGTTCCGAACTCCTCCGATAGCTCAAAAGCTGCCGGCACCATCGCTTTGGCCTCTCGCGGCGTGGTGGGATCCAGCGCCGGGACCTTGGCGAGCATGGCGAACATACGGCTGTCTTGCTCGGTTTGCGAGGAGTGAGGGCCAGGGTCGTCGGCGGCGATAACGATGAAGCCGCCCTCCACGCCGGCATAGGCCGCACTGGTGAATGCATCGGCGGCCACGTTGAGACCCACCTGCTTCATGACAGCGGCGGCGCGCAGACCGCTCCAACTGGCTGCCAGAGCCACTTCAAAGGCCACCTTTTCATTGGTTGACCACTCGACGTACACACCGTCCAGATTCAGTTCTTTCTTGTAGCGAACCACAGCCGGCAGAATCTCCGAACTGGGCGTGCCCGGATACGACGCCACCACCCGACAGCCGGCCTCCACCAATCCACGTCCAATTGCTTCGTTACCCAACAGAATCTCTTCCATCATCCATCCTCTTCTACAATAGGCAACGAAGGACCAACGACGAGCAGAGGCGTTGGTCCTCCGTCGTTCATCATTACCCGGGTGAAGTCCGCGTCTGTCAGCTTCCTGGAACCTGGGGTAGTTCCGCGAGCGCCCTCTCCACCTCTTCGGCCGGATACTCGTAGTTGGGCAGAATGCCGGCGAAGTAGTCCTCGTAGGCCTTCATGTCGAAGTGACCATGCCCGGACAGCATGAGGACAATCACCTTGTCCTCGCCCGTCTCTTTGCACTTCAACGCCTCGTCGATAGTGGTCAGCACAGCGTGAGCCGGCTCGGGTCCGGGGATGATGCCTTCGGCTCGGGCGAAGGTGACAGCCGCCTCGAAGATGGGGTTCTGGGGCACCGCCACGGCTTCGATGAGGCCCAGATCGTAGAGGTGGCAGACGATGGGCGCCATGCCGTGGTAGCGCAGGCCGCCGGCGTGGATGGGAGCCGGGATGAAGCTGTGACCCAGGGTGTACATCTTGATGAGCGGCGTCGTCATGGCCGTATCGCCAAAGTCGTAGACGTAGCGGCCCTTGGTCAGGCTGGGCGTGGCCGTAGGCTCTACCGCGATGATGCGAGTCTTCTTTCCTTCCACGATCTTGTCCCGCACAAAGGGCATGGCAAAGCCGGCAAAGTTGGAACCGCCGCCAATGCAACCGACCATGACGTCCGGGTACTCACCGATCTTCTCGAACTGCTTCATTACCTCCTGGCCGACGACTGTCTGATGCAGAAGGACGTGGTTGAGCACGCTCCCCAGCGAGTACTTGGTATCCTCGTGCGTTGCAGCTACCTCTACCGCCTCGCTGATCGCGATGCCCAGGCTGCCTGGCGTGTCGGGGTCCTTCTCCAGGACCTGCCGGCCGGCGTTGGTCTCGGTGCTGGGGCTGGGTGTGACCTTGGCGCCCCACACCTGCATCATATTCTTGCGGTAAGGCTTCTGATCGTAACTGATGCGCACCATGTAGACCTTGCACTCGATGTCGAAGAGGTTGCAGGCGAAGGCCAGGGCGCTTCCCCACTGGCCGGCTCCCGTCTCCGTCGTCAGTCGCCTGATGCCTTCCTGCTTGTTGTAGTAGGCCTGGGCGACGGCGGTGTTCGGCTTGTGGCTTCCGGGCGGGCTCACCCCCTCCCACTTGTAGTAGATACGGGCCGGCGTGTCCAACGCCTCCTCCAATCGCTTGGCGCGGATTAGGGGAGTCGGTCGCCACATCTTGTAGACCTCCTGCACCGGCTCCGGGATTTCGATGTACCGTTCCTGGCTCACCTCCTGCATGATCAGCGCCATGGGAAAGAGGGGCGCCAGGTCATCCGGGCCAATGGGCTGGAGTGTCCCGGGATGAATGACCGGCGGCAGCGGTTCGGGCAGGTCCGCCTGGATGTTGTACCAATGGGTGGGCAGTTCATTCTCACTCAACATGATCTTCGTATCTGACATTCCTTCACCTCCTGTGAAACCCTCGAACGAATCGGTGGATGAGCGAACGTGCAAGTAGCAGCTTCCTTGTCTCGTCAGTCTCAAGGCGTTGCCTTGCGTGACCAATGTCTCCTACGATATTCCCCTCCTTTCTTTCTTGCCCCGTTAGATCTTCAAGAGTCGGGCCGCATTGCCTCCCAGAATCTTCTCTTTGGTCTCGTCGCGCAGCGGCAACTGCCTGATAGTCTGGATATTCTCCCCAATGGGCGGCGCGCCAGGCCAGTCGGATCCGAAAATGACCTTATCTGCCAGGCGCTCCAGGTCTGGAAAATAGCGGAGCAGGTTTTGGGGCGGCAGCCCCGCAATCTCCAGGTAGATGTGCTCGTGCAGGCGGGCCAGGAAGAATGCCTCGTCGTACCACAGGCCCCGCCCGCTGTGGGCCATGACAATCGTCAGGTCCGGGAAGTCCACCGCCACGTCATCCAGGTCCAGCGGGTTGGCATGGCGGAGGCGAAAGCCCTGAAAAATGGATGATCCGGTGTGGATCAGGACAGGAATATTCAGTTCAACTGCCTTGGCGTAGAGCGGGTAGACGAAGGCTTCGTTGGCGCTGAAGCCCTGATAGCCTGGCATGAGTTTCAGCCCACGAAAGCCCAGTTCACGGACGCATCGTTCCAGGGCCTGGGCCGACCTGGCCTCCAGAAACGGGTTGATGTTGCAGAACGGGATTAGCCGCTCCTGGCCGGCACAGAACTCAGCCACCCACTCGTTGGTCACCATCCCGGTGGTTTTGGGGTTCTCCTCCGCGAGACAGACGGCGTAGTCGACGCCGCACCTGTCCAGGTACTCCACCAGGTTGGCCGGCCTCAGCAACCGGTCCAGCGCCTGACGCGCGTTATCGCCCTGAAACCGGCCGTACAGCTCCTGGACCCAGGGGTGATACCGATCGTACCGGCCAGGATGGATATGAAAGTCGATGACAGTCGTCTCAGGTCGATTCACAGAGCCGCTCCATGATACCACGGGGGCGAAAGATTGTCAATGAGTCAGCTTACAGGTAGAATGTTGGAAGGTTACCAGCATTCCCCACCTTCTTCAACCTTGAACCTGCACCCTTCAGCCTATGGGACCACAACAGCACGAACAGCCTCACCCGCCCGCAGAACATCGAAACCCTGATTGATCTCCTCCAGCGGGAACTTGTGGGTGACAAGCTCAGCCACCTTGATCCGGCCTTGCCGGGCCATCTCGATGACACGCGGGTAGTCCACAGGCCGGCAGCCCAGGGAGCCCACAATCTCCATCTCGCGGAACATCAGCCGGCCGGCGTTCAGCGACATCTTCTCGGGGCTGTAGCCGACCATCACCAGCCGGCCCCCCGTCCGCAGGCAGGCGAAGGCCTGCTCCTGAGTCACGGCTTTGCCGATGGCCTCCATGGCGATGTCGGCCCCACCACCTGTGATGCGACGTACCTCCTTGTCCACTCGCTCCACCTGCTGCGGATTGAGCGTTGCCACGGCCCCCAGGCGCTCAGCCCAGGTCAGCTTGTTATCCACAACATCCACAGCGATCACCCGAGCGCCCAACGCCGCCGCCATCTGCACCAGGTTGAGGCCGATACCGCCGCAACCCAGCACAACCACCCAATCGCCTGGCGCCACGCGGGCCCGGTTGACGACAGCGTGGTAGGGGGTGGTGATAGCATCGGCGATGATGGAGCCTTCCTCCAGTGGAATCTCTGCCGGCAGGTGAAAGACGTCTTTGGCCGGCGCAACCACGTACTCGGCGAACCCACCATCCACGTGATTGCCCGGCATCACCATCTGGTAACAGATGTTCTCCCG
>JBHHTZ010000194.1:0-7010 GCA_046753605.1 Anaerolineae bacterium | reverse complement strand
CATAAGCGTCAACGGCCGTGTGGAAGAGAACTGGCTGTTTCCCCGGCGAAGTCACCTATCCGAGCACGGTATCAGGGATTCCTCACTCCGCTGGCGCTCCGTTCGGAATGACATGTTCGGGAAAGGCGAGGCGCAACGCAGAACTTGACATAGATTGGCCAACAGTATCATTCATTGCTCGCCGCGCCGCGAAGGCTGATCTGGGTGGCTTCATAGGTCCCAACAGATTTTGGTCACACTCTTTTGACTTTGTACCTTCACTTGATACCTGGGCAATCGTGTGATATGATGGGGGTGACAAGATGAGCCGTCGGACGTCCTTGATAACAGGAGGTATAGTGAATGTCTCAACCAAAGGTATTTGTGGCGCGGCTCATTCCCGATGAAGGACTCGAGTTGGTCAAGGCAGCTTGTGACTTCGACATCTGGGAGGGCGAGTTGCCGCCACCACGCGAGGTGCTGTTGGAAAAGGTGGCAGATCGGGAGGGGCTTCTTTCGTTGCTCACCGACGGCGTTGACGCGGAGCTCATGGACGCGGCGCCTGGTCTGAAGGTCATTTCAAACTACGCCGTGGGGTATGACAACATCGACATCGCAGAGGCAACCAGGCGAGGCCTGCCCGTGGGCAACACCCCCGGCGTGCTGACGGATACGACCGCTGACTTCGCCTTCGCTATGCTTATGGCGGCGGCCCGGCGAATCCCAGAAGGAGCCAACTACGTTCGCGCCGGCAAGTGGCAGACCTGGGGACCGCGTCTGTTGCTGGGGCAGGACATCCACGGCGCCACGCTGGGCGTCATCGGGTTTGGTCGCATTGGTCAGGCGGTGGCCAAACGCGCCCAGGGCTTCGACATGCGTGTGTTGGCCTACGACCCATATAAGGATCCGTCGGTTGCCAAGGCGCTGGGGGCTGAACTCCTGGACGACCTGGATGAGCTGTTGCAGCAGGCGGACTTCGTCACAACCCACACGCTGTTGACCGATGAGACGTACCACCTCATCGGCGAACGAGAGCTGGGGCTGATGAAGCCGACGGCGATCCTGGTCAACACGTCTCGCGGACCGTGCGTTGATCCGGACGCGCTGTATCGTGCCCTGAAAGATGGGGAAATAGCGTACGCCGGCCTCGACGTCACCGAGCCTGAGCCGATCAACGCGGACAGCCCGCTGCTGGAGCTGGATAACTGCGTGATCGTGCCGCACATCGCCAGCGCCAGCGTTGCGACACGCGGCAAAATGGCTGAAATGGCTGCGCAGAACCTCATCGCCGGCCTGCGGGGCGAGCCCTTGCCGCACTGCGTCAATCCCGAGGTGTACGACCAGCACTGACACAAGTGTCGCCCAGGTTGGGCGCAATGGCGACTTCAGCGCAACAACGGCTCATGAAGTTTGACAACTTAATCGGGTAATATCTCGCCAAACGAGATTCATCTCGCCGGCACCGCCCGCCCGCCGATGAAGTCGGCGGGCTACAAAGCTGTGCCCCATCAATGGGGCTTGTCCGCCCGAAATGGCGCCGAAAGCCCGATTCATCGGGCGCTGCTGTGTAGCACGGGCACTTCATGCCCGTGCGGGCGCCGGCCGACTTGCACCGTGCATTACCCGATCAGTTTGTCAAAGTTCATAAGCCCTCACTAACAACGGATCTCGATCAGACCGTAGTGAAACAGAGTGGACGATAGAACGGACGTTGTGGTCAGAGAAGGAAGCCAGAGCGCTGTCCCCGGTCCTGTGGCTGATCTCATGGTCAGACTGACTTGGGCTGTTGCAGGGACCGTGGTGCTGGTCCTGACCTGCCTTATGGCATCTGGCGCCGCTGCCGGCCCTGTGGGCTGCGAATTGCCGGCGCCAGACTGCGGCCTGCCTCGCAGCCATTCAACCGCCGGCGATCCGACGCGGCGCCTTCCAGCGAAAGTGGCGCCGCGTCTACTCGCGGAGCTGGAGTCCAGCGGCGAAGCCGACGTGCTGGTCTTCGTCAGAGGCCGGCCCGACTTGACACCAGCCCGGTCTCTCTCGACGAAGCAGGAGAAAGGGCGGTTCGTCGTTAACGCCCTGCGGACCACGGCCGAGAAGACCCAGTTTGGCCTGCGCCGCTGGCTGGACGCGCGCGGCGTAGCGTATCAATCCTTCTGGATCGTCAACATGCTGCGTGTTCGGGCGGACCGTGCCCTGGCGCTTGGTCTGGCAGGCCGGCCTGAGGTGAAAAAAGTCGACATAAATCCTCGGGTTTTCGGCCTGGAGCCTGATGTTGGGACGCCGCCGCTACTGCGGCTGACGCAGTCGGCGCCCCCGTGGGGTGTCTCCGACATCGGCGCGCCGTCCGTGTGGGCGCGCGGCATTCGCGGGCAGGGTATCGTGGTGGCCGGAGCGGACACGGGGGTCGATTGGGACCACGAGGCCCTGAAGGCGCGGTATCGGGGATGGGACGGTCAGTCGGCTGACCACAACTACAACTGGCACGATGCCTGGGGCAAGACGCCGCTTGCGCCATCGGATGATCACGGGCACGGGACCCATACCGTCGGCACTATGGCCGGCGGTGGCCCCCGGCAGATTGGTGTTGCGCCCGAGGCACGGTGGATCGCCTGCCGCAACATGAGCAGCGGATTCGGCACGCCGGCCTCGTACGTGGACTGCTTCCAGTTCTTCCTGGCCCCCACCGATCTGGATGGCCAGAATCCGCGGCCGGACCTGGCAGCGGACATCATTAACAACTCCTGGGCGTGTGTTGAGTCCGAAGGGTGCCATCCGGGCGATCCGCTGTGGAACGACACTATCGGGCCGGCAGTGGAAGCCTTGACGGCCGCCGGCATTGAGGTGGTGGCCTCGGCGGGGAATGCGGGGCCCGGATGTCAGTCGGTACGGTATCCGCCCGCCATCTATCCCCAGGCGTTGGGCGTCGGGGCCACGCAACAGGGAGGCCAGGTCGCCGGTTTCAGCAGTCGCGGGCCGGTCACGGTTGACGGGAGTGGGCTGCCGGCCCCGGATTTGGCGGCGCCGGGTGTGGGGGTGCTCTCGAGCATTCGGGGGAATGCCTATGCCACAATGAGCGGCACCTCCATGTCCGGTCCCCACGTGGCCGGCGCGATTGCCCTTCTCTGGTCGGCGCAGCCGCAACTCATCGCTCATCTGGCAGTGACCGAGCAGGTGTTGCGGGTCTCAGCCACGCCCATCTCCGACAACCAGTGCGGGGGCGATGCCGATGGGCAGCCAAACAACGTCTACGGGTGGGGTGTCATTAACGCCGATGCCGCTGTTGCAACGGCGGAGAGTTTGACGGAGTTGCGTGGCACGGTGACAGACTCCACTGGCAATCCGCTGCCTCAGGCTCAGGTGACGGTGACCGATCTGACCTGGGGCGTCGAGATCGAGCTTGCCACACAGGCGGATGGCGGCTACAGTAGTCCACTGCTACCGAGCACGTATCGTGTTGAGGCGGATACGCCGTCTCACTTCGCCGCATCGGCGGTGGTCGTCGTGCCGGCAGGTGCTCCCCTGACCCACGACATAACACTGGCAGCCTGTGTCGATTGGGACGGGGATGGTCGGACTGGGCTGTTCGAGGTCCAGGCGGTGGCCGGCGACTGGGACAATGCGGTCTTTGATCCCGCGCATGATCTAAATGCGGATGGTATGGTCAATGTCATTGATGTGGCAGTATTGACAACTCACCTCGATGAGCCGTGTTCTGTGCCGGTCCCCTGATTCGGAAGGCGTACTTGCCCCTCACTTCGCCGACCAATCTTTCACGGACATTTCATGTATCGGAGTTTATTTTGGCGCTTCTTTGACCTATAATTCAGGTGCGGCGTTGCCCTGTGTGCTTGCAAAGGGCTACGTTGATGAGCGCCCTGCCGGCCAATAATCCACATCTCGATGCTGTCCGTCGCGGGAGGAGCGTCAATTGAGCAGATTAGAAATTCGCCTGCTGGGAGGATTCGAAGTCTGGCATGGGGACCAGAGGGTCGATGACTTTGAGTCGCAGAAGGTGCGGGCGCTGTTAGCCTATCTTGTTTTGCACGCTGATAGCGCGCACAGTCGAGACCGCCTGGCCGGCCTCATGTGGCCCGAGAAAGATGACGACACCGCCCGGCGTAACCTTCGGCAAGCGGTCTACAACCTTCGAACCGCCCTCCCTCATGCTGATACTCCAGCGCCGCCCATCCTCGCTACACGCCAGAGTGTTCAGTTCAATCGTGAGACCGACTACTGGGTCGATGTCGCAACTCTCGAAGAGAGCCTACGCATGGGCGCGTCTGGTGCTGGGGGTATCGACCCCTATCACCTGGCCGAAGCCAGTGACCTGTATCGGGGTGATTTCCTGGCCGGTTTCTTTGTCGCGGATAGCCCGGTGTTCGAGCACTGGCTCCTGTATGAGCAGGAGCGGCTGCGGGAGATGGCTATTCAGGCGCTCCGGAGGCTGGTCGACTACTATCTGGCGTGCGGTGAGTACCGGCGCGGCATTCAATATGTCCGCCGGCTGCTGGGCATCGATCCGCTCTTTGAAGAGGCGCACCGCAAACTCGTGCGCCTGTACGCCCTTTCTGGCCGGCGCAATCGCGCCCTGGCCCAGTACGAAGATTGCCGGCAACTGCTGCTTGACGAACTGGGCGTGGAACCGCTGGATGAAACCACGGCTCTCTATCGCGCCGTCCTGGCGGAAGACCAGCTCGTGGAGCCCGCAGCCAACGCTGGCGACGCGACTGGCCCGGCTATTCCCTTCGTTGGTCGGGGGGCTGCGCATGCGCGCCTGCGCCGAAGCTGGGAGGCAGCGCGCCAGGGGATGGGCCGCCTTACGCTGGTGGAAGGCGAGGCCGGCATTGGAAAGACTTGCCTGATCGAACGGTTCATCAGCGATGCCGCTGCGGGGGCGAGAGTGATCGTCCTCTCGGGCCGATGTCATGATTTCGCGCCGCCAGTTGCCTATCAGCCTCTGGCCGAGGCACTGCAACGGATGATCACCGAGCAACCGCACCTGGCGAAGCGGGCGCTGGCCGGCATGTCCCCCCGCAGCGTGGCCGACCTGGTTCCGATCGTCGGAGACCTGAGTAGTCTGCGTTCAGACCTGACAGGACTGGCGACACCACCGCCGGGTGAGGCGCGCGACCGACTGTTTGACGGCATTGTCTGCTTCCTGGAAGCCCTGATCCAGGCCGGCGATTCGGGCAACCCGGTCGACTCGCTCATCCTGTTCTGGGATGATCTCCACTGGGCTGATCGCCCCAGCCTTGAGTTGTTGGAGTATCTTGTTCGACGGCTGGATGGGAAACCGATCTGGATCGTGGCTGCATACTGGCCTGAACATCTTGGTTCGACGCACCCCATGCTTCCCTTGCGACGAAAGCTTAGCCGCGATCAGCGGGTTGACCGGGTGGCTCTCAGCCGGCTCAGCTTCGCGGACATCCAGCGAATTGCCACGGCAATCATGGGTGATCGGCAGGCCGGCGATCTTGCCAGATTCCTGGATCGTGAAAGCGCGGGTTTGCCTCTCACCATTGCAGAGTTGATCAACTATTTGCACGACGAGGGCGTGTTGGTGAACCGTGCGGGTCAGCGATGGGCACTGGCCGGCCCCTTGCCTGTCCTGGCCACCCCCTCTGGCGACAACCTGGATGAGCTGATTCTGGGGCGGGTGAGTCAGCTCCCAACGTCGGCGCGGCGCCTGCTGACTTTGGCGGCGGTGGTTGGGCCGCAGTTCGACGCTGAACTGCTCCAAAGAGCGGACGGGGAGCATATAGCGGTGGTGGATGCCGGCATCGACACCTGGTTGCAGCGCCAGTTGGTGAGACCGGTCGCGCCAGTGGGTACGCCGGACAAACCGCATCCGTCTACCGATTCAAACGGCGCCGCCTCTCGCGGGCGGCTTTTCGAGTTCGCCCATGACAGGATCCGCGTTGCGGTTTACCACGACGTGAACTGGCGGCGCCGCAAGGTTATGCATCAACAGGTTGCCGTCGCTCTGGAAGAGCAGCGCGCCACAGACACCTGGGACGTGTGCGAAGCCCTGGCGCACCACTATCTGGCAGCCGGCGCCTGGAGCAAGGCCCTCGTCGATCTGCAGCAAGCCGCCGACAAAGCGCGTCAGGCTCTGGCAGACGAAATCGCACTGTACTACTACGATCAGATGCTGGAGGTGCTGGACCGGCTCGAAAACAGGGCTGCAAGTGATGCAGAGAGACATGCCTACCTGGAACAACGTCTTCAGGTCTTGACATCACGCGCAGAAATGTACTACGCCAAGGGCGTGCAAGAAATGCGGGAAGTGGACCTACGAAGCATGAGAGATATCGTACGGCAACTGAGTGAATCCGAGCGTCTCTCATCAATGATTGCTCAATTGGGTGAGTCGTAGTTATCTGTGTGAGCTTGACAGAAAACGACTGATGAAGTTTGAGGAAATAATCGGGTAATGCACGGTGCATCTTGGTCGGCGCCCGCACGGGCATGAAGTGCCCGTGCTATGAAGCAGCGCCCGATGAATCGGGCTTTCGGCGCCTTTTCAGGCGGAAAAGCCCCATTGATGGGGCGCAGCTTTGTAGCCCGCCGATCCTTCGACAGGCTCAGGACGTCGCTTCATCGGCGGGCGGGCGTTGGTCCAGGTGTGACCGCTCTTGGGCGGAGTGCCCTGATTAAATTATCAAACTTCATAAACCGCGCCTACCATTGCCAAGTCGCCCCCTTCGATGAACCCAGGACAGGCTTCGGCGACTCGAAATCCAACCGGCGAAGGCTTCGTCCTGAGGCTCAGCCCGAAGGGCCGGTTTCGCATGTGTAGCCGCGAATTCATTCGCCAGGCGCCAAGTCTTCTGTCTTCAACAACAGTGTAGCAAACAGTTGTTAGCGAAGGGCGACTGGTTTGTAAAAGAGGTGTAAAACCGCCAAAGGGAAAAAGTAACACACCATGACGATTGCGCGAACGGCCCTCTCCCCCCTAACCCCCCTCTCCCAACCCTGGGAGAGGG
This sequence comes from Anaerolineae bacterium, assembly GCA_046753605.1. Classification (GTDB taxonomy): domain Bacteria; phylum Chloroflexota; class Anaerolineae; order Epilineales; family JAANWY01; genus JBHHTZ01. Next base: position 48 of record JBHHTZ010000194.1, on the reverse strand, counting down.
GGGAACTTACCGCGCGCCGCCCGCTTCCCCCCCAGGATTGGGGGGGAC
>JBHHTZ010000193.1:0-7011 GCA_046753605.1 Anaerolineae bacterium | reverse complement strand
CCCTGGCCGGCCACGGCCAGGTCTGCTTCGTCACGGGCGAGGCCGGCGCCGGCAAAACTGCCCTCGTCACTGAGTTCGCCCGCCGCGCCCAGGATGCCCACGATGACCTGATCGTCGCCGTCGGCGAGTGCAACGCCCAGACCGGCATCGGCGATCCCTACCTCCCCTTCCGCGAGGTGTTGGCCATGCTCACCGGCGACGTGGAGGGCCGGCTGGCCCAGGGCGCCGCCACCCAAGAGAATGCTGGCCGGCTGCAGAACTTCCTTCGGGTGTCGGGCCAGGTGCTGGTCGATCTGGGTCCCGACCTGATCGACATCGTCGTCCCCGGCGTTGGCGTAGCGACGCGTGCCGGCGCCCTTCTTGCTGGCAAGGTGGGTTGGCTGGATCGCCTACACGAATTGTCGGAACGCCAGGCAGTGCGGGCTGGCGTTCCGGGCCTTGAACAGAGCCGAATCTTCGAGCAGCACGCCGATGTATTGGGGGCGCTAGCGGCGAAGCAGCCGTTGCTTTTAGTGCTGGATGATCTGCAGTGGGCGGACGCCTCTTCCATCAGTTTGCTCTTCCACCTGGGCCGGCGTATTGAGCAGAGCCGAATCCTGATTGTGGGTGCCTATCGATCCGATGACGTGGCCCTGGGTCGAGGTGGAGAGCGACATCCCCTCGAGCCGGTGCTCAATGAACTCCAACGCTACTTTGGTGACGTCTGGGTGAACCTGGAGCAGGCTGAGGCGGCTGAGGGCCGGCAGTTCGTGGATGCCTTGCTGGACACCGATCCCAATCGGCTGGGTGAGGGGTTCCGACAGGCGCTGTTTGAGCACACAGGCGGCCACCCCCTGTTCACCGTCGATCTGCTCCGAGACCTGCAGGAGCGGGGGGACTTAATACAAGATGAAGTGGGACGCTGGGTCGAAGGCCCGTCGCTGAATCTGGGAAAGCTGCCGGCCCGTGTAGAAGGCGTCATCGCTGAACGCATTGGCCGGCTAGAGGACGAGCTACGCGAAGCGCTGACGGTGGCCAGCGTGGAAGGGGAGGATTTCACGGCGCAGGTGATTGCCCGCGTGCAGGCTTTGAGCGAGCGTGAGCTGGTGCGCCGGCTGACGCAGGAGTTGGGCCGGCAGCATCGGCTGGTGCAGGAACAGGGCATCCAGCGCGTCGGCGGGCAACGGTTGTCCCTCTACCGCTTTCGGCACAATCTGTTTTAGCGCTATTTGTACAACCACCTGGGCGAGACGGAGCGGGAGTTTCTGCACGAGGACGTGGGCAATGTGCTGGAGGAGTTGTACGGCGATCAGGCGCATGAGATCGCGGTGCAATTGGCGCGGCACTTCGTGGAGGCCGGCCTGGACGACAGAGCACTGGGCTATCTGATCCAGGCCGGCGATGCGGCCTATCGTCAGTATGCCAACACCGAGGCGGTGGCCCACTACACACGGGCCCTGAACGTTGCACTACACAGCGAGTCCACAAGCCAGCAACTCGTCCATCTGTACACCCAACGAGGCCGCATCCTGGAGCTGGAGAACCGTTATGAAGAAGCCCTGAGCAACTACGAGGAGATGAGCGTTCAGGCAGAGCACCTGGACAGCCAGGAGCTGCGGCTGGCCAGCCTGAACGCTCTGGGGACCGTGTACGCCGTCCCCTCTGCCGTCACCGATTTTGAAAGAGCCAAGCTGACATCCGAACAGGCACTTGCGTTGGCTCAAGAGCTCGGCGATCGGGCAGCAGAGGCCCGGGCGTTGTGGAGCCTGCTGCTGGTATATCGCTTCGGGTTTGATGAACCACAACAGGCTGCCGGCTACGGCGAGGCTTCGCTGGAAATCGCACGTGATTTAGAGCAAAGAGAGCAACTGGCATACATCCTCGGCGACCTGGCCGCGATTTACGCGCAGCTCGGCCACCGGCGCAAAGCCCAGATCCTGGTGCATGAGGCGCAGAAATGCTGGCATGAACTGGGTAACCTGCCGATGTTGGCCAATGCCCTGACTGGATCGGCAATGATTTCCTACGAAACGGGAGATTTCCAAAGCGCGGTCGAGGCCGCAGACCAGGGCATCGAGGTTGCCGAAGCAAGCGGCAACACCTTTGTCCAGATATTCACCCGCTCGCTCACCGCCTATGTGCACCGCGATCGCGGCGACTACGGGACGGTCTTTCGATTTCTGGAGACCGGCATCCGCCTGGGTCGAGAGCATAGTATGGAGGGGTTTACTGCCTCTTGTGCTCTGACCCTCGCTCTGGCGTATTGTGACCTGGGGCAGGTTGAGCCGGCGCGGGCACTGTGTCACCAGGCTCTGCAACACGTTGACGCAGCCCCTCGGTTCATCAATCTTCCCGACTTACATCACACCCTTCAAGCCAATCTGCATCTCATGGATGGGAACCTGTCTGCTGCCCGCGAGGCGATCACAAAATGCCGGTTCGACACCTCGATGGCTGCAAATAGTACAGCGCCCAGCCTGCTTTGGCCCTCTGTTGTGTGCGCAGTCGCCCTGGCGTCGCAGGACTACGACCGTGTCACTAGCCTGGCCGATGAGATAATCGATAGATACGAACACGTGGGGATGCGTGCCGGCCTCCCAGACGTGCTGTACTTCAAGGGCAGGGCCCAACTCGCTCGGGGCGACGTCGAGGCAGCCTGGCAGACGCTCAACCGAGCCAGTACAGATGCAGAAAGCATGGGCGCACGCCGCATCCTGTGGCAGATCCTGGCAGCACTCGCCGAGATCGAAAGCCGGCGCGGGCACGTTGCTGAAGCCGAGAACCTGCGCGCTCAGGCGCGGGAGGTGATTGCGTTCATCGCCGATCACGCCGGCACACCCGAACTGTGCGCCTCGTTCCTCACCCGGCCGGACGTCCGCGCGGTGCTGGAAGAGCGGGCTGAATGAGCTTCCCCCTCCTGGTCAGCATTGGAGAGTCCGTGGCGCCAACAAAACTTCAACCATCATGTTCGGCGCCGAATTCAAGTTCAAGGTGGCCCTGAAATGCGTTCGTTCTTTCCGCGTACGAAGTTACTGCCGCCTCAACTGCGGCACGATTACATACTCCGGCCCCGGCTCGATAACCTGATCGAAAAGAGGGTCGTAACTCACCAGTTTACCTTAGTCGCTGCTCCTGCAGGTTATGGCAAAACGCTTGCCGGCCAGACAGCGGCCAGTCTGGAACCGGAACGCGCTTTCGGGCTGCTCGTCAACGAGATTCTCGACCACCTGCCAGAGCCCTTCGCCCTTATCGTCGACGATTTGCACATCCTGATCCTGGGCGTGGGGGGTGCGCCGCATTTGCTGTGGCTGCTGGCTCTGATCTATGCCTGCCTGGGTCTGACCATGTTTACTATCTCCAGTTTCTGGAAGGTCAGTCTGCACATGGTCAGCGTGAGTGGTTTCTCCACCGTTCTGGTGTACGTCTTTGGCCCCGGCGCTTGGTGGGCGTTCTTGAGCCTGCCGCTGGTAGCCTGGGCACGCCTGTACCGCAAGAAGCACACGCCGGCGCAACTTCTGGCAGGGGCTATTGGAGGAATTCTCATTACCGCTGCCGTCTTTACTTGGGCAGGGTAAGACATGTTCACTCGGCTACCACAATGGCGCCGGCCCGTCTCTAACTTGACCAAACTTTCAAAATTGAGTAGAATAAGCCTGAAATTTAATCGATCCTAAATCCAGGATCGAGATGGACTGGGATCGATTCTTAGAAGATAGAAAAGCACTCCGAACTGGAGCAGAAGCCGTGAGCAAGCCCAACCCTGCTGCCCAGGAGTACCGTTCTCTTGCCGAGGTCCATGAGTCTGTGCCGGTGCCTATCCGTGGCTCCTGGTGGCGACGCTGGTTAGCCATCACCGGGCCGGCGCTGATGGTAGCGGTGGGCTACATGGACCCTGGCAACTGGGCCACCGACCTGGCCGGCGGAAGCCGCTACAACTACACCCTCATCTGGGTGCTGTTGATGTCAAACGTGATGGCGATCTTGTTGCAGAGCCTGTCTGCCCGCCTGGGCGTCGCCAGCCGTCGAGACCTGGCCCAGGCGTGCCACGAAGAGTATCCGGCCGTGGCCAATATCCCCCTTTACGTGCTCGCGGAAATCGCCATCACCGCGACCGACCTGGCCGAGGTGCTGGGCTCTGCCATCGCCCTGCAACTCCTGTTTGGACTGCCGCTTCTCTACGGCGTCCTGTTGACGGCCCTGGACACGCTGCTCCTGCTGATGATGTCGCACTTTGGCATCCGCAAGCTGGAGGGGATAGTGATGTCCCTGGTGGGTACGATTGGCGTGGCCTTCCTCATCGAGATTCTCCTAGGCCGGCCGGAGTGGGGGGGCATTGTGCGCGGCTTTGTCCCCTCGCTGCCCGATGCCACCGCCTTGTACATCGCCATCGGCATGCTGGGAGCAACGGTGATGCCCCACAACCTGTACCTGCACTCCTCGTTGGTGCAGACACGCAAGGTGGGGCGCAATCGCAAGGAGATCAGGGAGGCGATTCGCTGGAACACCATTGATTCCGCTGTCGCCCTGAACCTGGCCTTCTTCGTCAACGCGGCGATCCTGGTCATGGCCGCCGCGGTCTTTTACCGCAATGGCTACAACGAGGTGGCGGAGATCCAGGACGCTCACCGGCTTCTCGAGCCGCTCCTGGGAGCGGCCATTGCGCCCTTCGCCTTCGCCATCGCGCTGCTGGCCTCGGGCCAGAGTTCTACCATCACGGGCACCCTGGCCGGCCAGATTGTCATGGAGGGGTATCTAAACCTCCGCATTCGCCCCTGGCTGCGCCGGCTGATCACCCGTCTGCTGGCCGTGCTTCCGGCCGTCGCGGTCATCATGTACTACGGCGAGGGCTCTACCGGCAGCCTGTTGGTGCTCAGCCAGGTGGTGCTGTCCCTGCAGCTTCCCTTCGCCATTATTCCGCTCGTCCACTTCGTCTCCGACCGACGTCGGATGGGCGAGTTTGCCATCCCCCTCTGGCTCCAGGTCCTGGCCTGGCTGGTGGCGAGCATCATCCTGGCGCTCAACGTGAAACTGATCATGGACGAAATCAGCGTCTGGCTGGCCAGCGCCGGCGACCGGGCATGGGTCATTCAGGTGACGGTGATGCCGCTAACTGCGGCTTTGGGCGTCCTCCTCCTGTATGTCACCCTTCGCCCGTGGTTTCGGGGAGGCCTGGAAAGGGTCGGCTGGCCGGAGCGGGTGGGAGTTCACGGCGTACCAGTAGCCCCTCAGTCGGAGATCACCATACTACAGCCGTACCGGAGTGTGGCGGTCGCCCTCGACTTCTCCGGGGGGGAAGAACGGCTGTTGGCTGAGGCATTGCGGGTGTCGGCAAGGGACCAGACGCGGCTGATTCTGTTGCACGTGGTGGAGAGCCCGGCCGCCCGGCTACTGGGGCCTGAGGCGGCGGACCGAGAGGTGCAGGCCGACCGGGAGCGCCTGGAGAGGCTGGCTCGTGTATTGCAGCAGATGAAGATCGAGACGGAATGGCGCTTGGGAGCAGGAGACCCAACGTCTGAGTTGGCCCGGATGGTGAACGATCTCGGTGTAGACCTGGTGATTCTTGGCGGCCACGGTCACTCTGGCGTTTCCGACCTGGTCCACGGGACGACGGTGGACAGGCTGCGCCACCGTGTTCGGGCCGGCGTGCTGGTGGTTCCGCTCGACATGCCTCAGACCTCTGGCGGTTCCGCTTGACATGCCTCAGACCTCTGGCGGTTAGCAAAACCGCCCTACGTTCCAACAGATTTTGGTCACACCCAAGTCATCTACTCTCCCGCAATACCTCAAATTGCGCTGTCACCGTGGCTTCCGTGCCGGAAACTGGCCGCAGGTCCTGCCATACCGGCCCCAGCACGATGCGGTGGGGGAATGCCGGCGCGCCATCCATCACCACTTCTCTCCCCCCACCTCCGCCCCCCTGCACCCTTGCCTTGCTCCTCCGCACCGCTGCTCCCGCCTACATGCACCCGGCCGACGCAGCAATCGTCAGGACGGGTAAGGTGCCGCCGCATCTCAAACCAGCCCCTGGCCTGATCAACAATACCTGTTCCGAATCTTTATCGGCTTTGGCCCGGCCGAGTATGACGCGGCCGACATTGAGCACGAGATCCAGGATGGCGATGAGTTAGCCATTGCCGGCGGCATCCGCGCGATTCACGTGCCAGGTCATTGCGCCGGCCAACTCGCGTTTCTGTGGCCGGCGCACGGTGGGGTACTTTTTGCGGCTGACGCTGCGAGCAACATGCTGGGCCTTGGCTACAGCGTCGGGTACGAGGATCTGGAAGAGGGCCGGCGCAGCCTGGCGAAGATCGCTGCCCTGGATTTCGAGATGGCGTGTTTTGGGCACGGGAAAGCCATTACGCAAGGGGCATCGGGCCAATTCAGACGCAAATGGGCGACGCCGGCGTTATGACGGGTTGTGAAAACCAGTTAGACTCACAGGTGGGGAATCGGAGGCTCACAGGACGCAATCGAAGTTCGTCTCGCCGGCCAACTACCGAAAGCACCCTGCGGCTGCATCGAACGAGATACTTCTACAGACAGCGGACGCGAATCAAGTAGCCCTCGCGCCGGATAGGCCATCGGATCAGCGGGGGGTAACTGCTCGGCTTCCGCGAACTCCGGGCTGAGTTCGTCATCCGGGTTCCCGGATGAGCCGTTGCTCTTGAGATGCCCGAGGTGCAACGGATCACGTTGCTCCAGCCATTGGTGGAGTCGAGCGGCGAACTCCGTGAAAGAGCCAACCCGAATCGAAATCAGCGCCTCTTGTTCGTCGTTCGTCAGCTCGAAGTCGCCGGCAACCTCGGCTGGCTGGGCCAGCAGCCGTTCGCGGAAAGCCGGATCGATCACCGCTGTCATGATCAGGCAGCCCAGTCCATTCGTCGCCATCTACTCGCCCTCCTGCTGCAACATTGCTTTTTCAACGAAGAGAAACACGCCAGGAATCATCAATGCGTCCCCGATGCTAACAATCGTCTGGATGGGGCGTAGTGGGATCGTATCGGACAACCACCGCAGCGCGATCTCGTCCTG
>JBHHTZ010000192.1:0-7018 GCA_046753605.1 Anaerolineae bacterium | reverse complement strand
AAAAAAATCATGGGGGGGCCCGGGGGATTGGCCCGCCCCGGCCCGCCCCGTTGTCCGTCGGCGGGGTGGAACTGTGCTACTGCGGGACGCGTTCTTCTTCCAGATCGAAATCCCAGTAGCCGGGCCCTTCCAGAAAGTATTGGGCGTTCCTTTCAGTATCAGACTCATACTCCGCCGGCACCTCCCACTCGGGGAAGATGGCCTCAGGCGGGCAAACGGGCACACACGCTCCACAGTCGATGCAGACGTCAGGGTCGATGAAGAACAAGTCTCCCCACTCTGGGTCGTCTTTGGGACCAGGAACGATGCAATCCACCGGGCAGACCTCCACACAGTCGCCAGCGCGGGTGCAGAGATCTGTGATTGTGTAGGTCATGTGCGTACTCACCTCCTAGTTCAAGCGAGACGGATCAACGGATGATAGGGCCAACAATGGCCACTCGACAAACCATTTGTACCACACACAAGTCCAAACTTCGTGTGGTCCAGGTCAGATTTCGGTCAAAAACCGGTTACTGTAATTCAGATCATTGGCATTTCCTCCGGGTTTCTGCTATGCTTGACACGCACGAAAGAGGCCTGACACTCATGGGTACGGAGACGCCCGAAGTGAGACTTCTGAAGCATCTTCCCGTTGGCCTGCTGCTCCTTGTTGCTGTGGTAGGCTGTTCGGCGGGCAGCGAGCCGGCGCAGCAGCCAGACGCTGCACTCCCGACCCTGCCAGTAACAGCCACCCAACCCCGACGCGTTCCTCCAACTACAACTGTCACCGCAAGCCCCACACCCCTTGTGTTTTCCCCAACTCCTGAGCCGCCGGCCTTCGCCGAGCCGCCCGGAGATACCGAGGTTGCGGCAAATCAGGCGATCACCTACGTGGTGCAACCCGGCGACACACTGTGGGGCATCGCGATCGCCCACGATGCTGGCCTGGACGAACTGCTGGCCGCCAATGACCTGGCGGACCCTGACATGATCTGGGCCGGCCAGGAGCTGGTGATCCCGAATCCGGCCACGACGCCGCCGCCGGAAGTTCAGGCCGCGGCGTCGCAAACAAGCTCTACGACGGAAGATCTATCCATGTTGCGCCAGGTCCGCGAGCAGATCAGAGACACCGCTCAGGCACAGCCACTACAGGATCAGGTGTTGCTGGAACCCATGCTCCACGACTGGCAGAAGATGAACAACTGCGCTCCGACCACCGTGGCCATGGCCCTCAGTTACTACAACCTCCTCCTCACCCAGTTCGACACAGCGCCAGTGCTAAAGGGCGGTCCGCAGGACAAGAACGTCAGCCCGTCCGAGATTGTTGCCTACCTCCACAACCAGGGCTTCGGCGGCGTTGTCCGCGTCAATGGCAACATCGAAACCTTGCAGCGTCTGGTCAGCAACAACACCCCTGTCATAGTCGAACAGTGGCTTGATCGACCAGACGACGAACTCACGGGCCACTATCGCCTCGTTCGCGGCTATGACCGGTCAACGCAGGAAATCATTGTCAACGACTCCTACAGTGGACCGAGACTTCGGTTCTCCTACGCCGAGTTCGACCGGTTGTGGCGACCGTTCAATCGGGTCTACGTTCCGGTCTACCAGCCAGGGCGAGAGCCGGTCGTGCGTGCGATCATCGGCGACAATTGGGACGACCGCCGGATGTACGAACTGGCCGTCGAGTCCGCTCGGGCCGAGACCGACTCCCCTGGCGATGTCTACGCCTGGTTCAACCTGGGCAACAGCCTTCTGGACCTGGGCGAATACGCGCAAGCTGTGACCGCTTTCGACCGGGCCATCGAGATCGGCCTACCGCCGCGCATGTTATGGTACCAGTTTGGACCGTTCGAGGCTTTGAATCTCACAAGTCAGTTCCAGCGTGTCCTCGAACTGAGCAGCCCACTGACGGGTCTGGGCCTGGAAGAGCTGCACTACCAGCGCGGCGTGGCCTATGAAGGTCTCGGACAGCGCGCAGTCGCTCTGGGGGAATACCGCCGGGCTGCGGAACTGAATCCGCGACTGGTGAAGGCGGTGGAAGCCGCCGCCCGACTGAACCACACCAATGGTAGCTGAGACAGGCTACTGGCTCGCCGGCTGATAGAGACTAAGCCCTCCTCCGTACGTCGCCGCCCACACATTGCCGAACGGGTCCAACGATAGCTCGGTGATGACGTTACTCCCCAGGCCGTTGGCGGTGGTAAAGGTCGTCATCGTCGAACGATCATTAGAGAGCATGACCAGGCCATTGTTAGTTCCAAACCACTTGTTCCCGTTCGTATCAATCAAGACGTCGTTCACCATGTCGTCTGGCAGGCCATTCTGTGTCGTGTAAGTCCCCAGGAGCTGGCCGTCTGCACTCAGGAGAACGACGCCACCACCCTGAGTCGCACACCACAGGCTGCCGTCGATGTCGCCCACCATGGCCCAAACAGCTCCATGCCCAAAGCCAGACGCCGGCCCGTACTCGCGCCACTCGCCCTCCGCCGTCAACAGGCTGATGCCGGCGGCTGTGCCGATCCACTTGTTGCCCGCAGAGTCGATGCGGATGGTGGCAACCCGGTCGTCCAGCAAGCCCTCGGCCTGGGTGTACCGCGTCCACGTGCCGCTGCCTTGGTCGAGCGTGCTCACGCCGCCGCCCCAGGAGGCAAACCACGGGTTGCCCGCGCCGTCGATGGCTACATCCTGTAACGGCACAGCCGGCAACTCATTGCCCGTCGTATAGGTCGCACTGGTTTGCCCGTTCGGACCGACCACCGCAACGCCGAGCAGTGTTGCGATCCAAAGGTTGCTCTGCTGATCAACCGCGATATCGACGATGGTGTTGGCTTCTTTTCGAGTGGCGGTTGTCGTCATGGGGATCCATTGCTGGTTATCGGGAGATAGTGCCATGGCGCCATCCCCATCCGTGCCAACCCATTTCATACCGCGCTGATCAACCGTCAACGAGATCAGCTTCTGGCTGGTCTGCGGCACGAACGTCGTCCAGACGACCGGTGGTGTGGGGACACCTCCCAGAGCGCTGCAGCCGGCCACCAGAACCGTAACCAGCAGGCTAACTGTGAGCCTTATTCTCATGTTCAAGATGCTCCTGATACCTCCCTGTTAATCAAATCCTACACAACGTAAGAAGAAAGTCACACAGGAGACAACGCCCCAGCGCCTGCAAAGATACGGCTGAAGCCTCTGTCCCAACCGGCGCGATTACCGACTTATGTCGAACCAAAGTAGTCCTCGTCCAAGATCGCCCACAGGATCGCGTCGTGCCACCGGCCGTGACGCCAAAGCTTCTTTCGGGCGACGCCCTCGCGCTTGTAGCCGGCCTTCTCCAGGCAGCGCGCGCTGGCCACGTTCTCGGCAAAGCACTCACTCTCGATACGATGCAGACCAAGCTGCTCAAAGGCGAACTTGGTGCGCACCTGCATGACTTCGGCGCCGTATCCCTGTCCCCAGACCTCCTTCTCGCCGATGAGCAAACCGCTGGTAGCCCGCCGTTCTTTCCAGTTGATCCTGTGCAGGCCGGCGCTGCCGATATGCCGGCCACGCTCATCGTGGACAGCCCACACCAGGTTTGAGTCATCCTCGGCCATGCGCTCGAACCACTGCTCCTCGGCCAGCCGCGTGAGCGGCCAGTTGATGGTCAGATAACGTGTCACCTCCGGATCGTTCAGCCAGCGCACATAGTTTTCCAGATGTAGCTCTTTGTCCTGTGGCGCCAATCGGATACGTGGCCCCACCACGCCGACAACATCCATGATCAGTCTACCTCCATCGCTCGCTACCGGCTCCGCCTCATTATACCATAGTCCGGTCCCAAGGGGGAAACACACCCGGCATCCCCGTCTTGACAGACAAGCCACACAGTGTTAGAATCCTTCACAATACCCCACGACAACGCTCACCTACACGTTACATCCGAGCGGAATCAGCGCCGATTCCAGACACCACCCACCCACATTAGCAAACGGATGTAACACCGACTGAGGAGAGGGCAGCGGTCTGACAGCGCACAAGGAAATCGAGGGCAGGATCATGAAAGGACTATACCCCAAGATCATGTTGCTCGTCGGTGGTGTCTTCGCCGTCGCCATGATCGCCATGCTCACCGTCGTATACATCACCGAGAGCCAGGAGATCCAGCAGGAAGGGCTGGACCGCGCCGAAGCGCTCAACCGCATGGCCTTCGAAGCCCTGTACGCCTCTATGCGCCAGGGAGGCGGCCGCGAGGGCAACCACCAGGTCATCGCCCGGCTGCAGGAGGTGGGCGCTTTTACCCGACTGCAAGTGGTCAAGGGCGACCCGGTCATCCGGCAGTTCGGCGCAGAGATGGCTGAGTTGCCCACTGATGACCTGGAGCGGCAGGCGCTGGCCGGCCAGGAGGTACAGCAGGTCCGCTGGGAAGACGGCTACCGCGTCATGCGCTACGTGACGCCCGTACGCGTGCGAGCCGAATGCCAGCGCTGCCACCACGCCGAGGTCGGGGCCATCAACGGTGTCATCTCCACCGAGATTTCGCTGCGCGAGTACGAAGCTGCTCTGCGCCGGCGGCGGGACATCCTGCTCCTGACGGTGGCCGGCGGGCTGGTGGCTCTAAGCTTCCTCACTTTCTTCGGCCTGCGCCGGCTCGTAATCCAACCGGTACAAGCAGTGCGACAGGGGGCGACCGCCATCGCACAGGGGGACCTGGGGTACCGCTTGCAGGTACAGACAGGGGACGAACTGGAGGCTCTGGCCCGAAAGTTCAACCTCATGGCCTCCCAGCTCCAGGATTCCTACGCCGGCCTGGAACACAAGGTAGCAGAGCGAACCCGGGAGCTGGCTGCTCTAAACGACGTGGCCGCCACAGCCAATCGGTCGCTGAAGCTGGAGGAAGTGCTCAACAGCGCCCTGGAGAAAGTTCTGGAAATCATGCAGGTGGAGGCGGGAGAGATATTTCTCCTGGAGGAGCAAGATGGAGAATTGGTCATGGCCGCCCACCGCGGCCTCTTCCCCCAGTCTTTCCGACAGATCACCCGCTTCAAGTTGGGAGAAGGCTTCCCGGGCCGGGTCGCCCAGACAGGCGAACCTCTGATAAGCACGGATTTGACCAAGGACCTCGACTATCTTCGCCAGCAGGTCATCGAGGCGGGATTTGGCTCCTTTGCCTGCGTTCCTCTGCGCGCCAAGGGGAAGATAGTGGGGACTATTGATGTGGCGGCCCAGGGCCGCCGTCCATTCAGCCGTCAGGAGATCGACCTGCTGGCCAACATTGGCAACCAGCTCGGCTTGGCCATCGAGAATGCGCGACTCTACCAGGCGGAGCAATCTCAGCGCCAACTGGCGGAGACGCTGCGTCGAACATCCCAAACCCTGAGCTCCAGCCTGGATCTGGATAGGGTGCTTCAGATCCTTCTGGAGCAATTGGGGCGGGTGTTGGTGGTGGATGCCGGCCTCATCCTGCTCCGCGAGAACGGTCATCTCCGGGTGGCGGCCGTGCGAGGTCGGCCGGAGCTGGAGATGGAGCAACTGCTAGGGTACCGGCTGCCGACATCCGCCAGCCAGGACTTCCAGCAGGTGGTGCAGGAGAAGCGTGTCCTCACCTTCTGCCAGCCGGGCCGGCAGCCCCCCTTTGCAGAGGGTTTCCGGCCCATAGAGGATGTGGACTGGTGTCTGGTCGTACCACTGTTGCGCGCCGATGAGGTGATCGGCTTGCTGGCGCTGGAGCAACTGGAGCACTGCTACGACGAAGACGAAGAACCGCAGATAGCCTTGGCCTTCGCCAACAACGCGGTCATGGCCATTGAAAATGCCCGCCTGTACGCGGAAATCAGAGCCTTCAACGAGGAACTGGAAGCGCGGGTGGAGCGCCGAACCGGGCAGTTGCAGGAAGCCAAGGAGGCATTAGCCCAACAAGCCCATCAGTTGCGACATCTGCTGAACAAAACCATCCGCATCCAGGAAGAGGAGCAAGACCGAATTGCCCATGATATTCACGATGGCGTTTCGCAGTTGATCATGGGATCCCTGTACGAAACCCAGGCCGCTCGGGTGTCCTTGCCAGACCACCCCGAGGTAGCTCAGGAGAAACTGCAGGCGGCTCAGGAAATCCTGAAGCGGGTCAAAGGGGAAATGCAGCGCATTGTCTATGACCTTCACCCGGCCGTTCTCAGCGAGTCGGGGCTGGTGCCGGCATTGGAAGAGCACGTGGACGACTATCAGGCGCACACCGGGGTTCGCTGCACATTCGCCACTTGCGGCCCGACCTGCCGCCTGTCGCCCGAGCGAGAGCGAGCCGTGTATCGCATCATGCAGGAGGCGCTTCACAACGTGGCCGTACATGCCGGCGCCGACCAGGCGCATGTGATGCTGACCTTCACGCCGGACGAATTGCACGTCGTCGTTGAGGACAATGGTCAGGGTTTTGACCGGAAGGTGGTGGACAACGACACTCACAGCCACCTGGGATTGGTCGGTATGCAGGAGCGCGCTCAGAGCGTTGGGGGTGAGATGCAAGTTCAAACCCAGCCCGGTCAGGGCACCCGCGTCGTCGTGCGCGTGCCCCTTGGTGGGCAGTAAGCGGGACTTTCTTGAAATAGGGGCGAGAAAGGTAGAGGTATGGAACGGATCCGGATTCTGATTGCCGACGACCACCCCATCGTTCGCCAGGGCATTCGCAGTCTGCTGACGCAATACAGCGATCTGGACGTGGCCGGCGAGGCCGGCACCGGGCCGGCGGTGCTGGAACAGGTTGCTCAACTCCAGCCGGATGTCGTCCTGCTGGACGTGCGCATGGCCGGCGCCAACGGCATCGAGATCGCGCGACAACTGCGGCGCGAGCACCCCGAGACCCGCATCATCATCCTGACCACCTACGACGATGAGGAATACCTCTTCGGAGCCTTGCAGGTGGGCGCCCAGGCCTACCTCCTGAAGGATGTCTCGCTGGACACACTGCCGGCAGCCATCCGGGCTGTGCACCAGGGAGAGCGGCTCCTGAGTCCACTGCTGGTAGACAATGTGCTGCGTGAGTTTCAGAGCCTGGCCACCGAGAAGC
>JBHHTZ010000191.1:0-7026 GCA_046753605.1 Anaerolineae bacterium | reverse complement strand
TGGGCTATCTGGGTATGCAGACGGAGCGGCTGGAAGGGATGGTGGCAGAAGGTCGTGAAGAACCCCTGAAACGGGAATTCGCAGAATTGCGTCGGGTGATTGCGGAAGCCTACCTGGACGTGCGGGAGGCCATCGACGGGCTGCGCCTGGATGTGGAGCAGCCCGGCGGATTGGCGGAGGCTTTGCGTATGCACCTGCAAGACTTTGCAACGCGCACCGGGCTGGCCGTGGATGGCGCCGGCATCGAGGACCCTGGAGATTTGTCGCCTGAGGTAGCCCTGCACGTTCTGCGGATCGCACAGGAGGCACTGACCAATGCACGCCGGCACGCCCAGGCGAGCCGCGTCAGCGTGCGTCTGGCACGCCAGGATGGCCATCTGGAACTGACTGTGGCCGATGACGGCTCTGGATTCGAGCCGGGGCTGCCTCAGGACCGGCACCGGGTTGGCCTGGCCAGCATGCGCGAGCGAGCACGCAGCCTGGGAGGCCAACTCACCCTGGCCACCAGCCCGGGTCAGGGCACGCGTGTCACCGTGCGCGTGCCGCTGCAATAGCTTTCAAGCTGGTTACTACTCAGGTGGGAACCCTTGCGAAGGTTCACGAGCGGATTCCGGGCGGGTAGCATTTTTGCATACCGAGTAACTACTCAGCCTCATGTCATTTCGAGGCCATAGGCCGAGAAATCCCTACAGAGCAGCAATTAAGAAGGGGGTGGCTGGACAAAACTTCTTCTTTGCCTGCCAAGTTTTGAGCAGAAGCAACATGACAGGGATTTCTCCCTACGGTCGAAATGACATGCCTGAGTAGCTACCATACCGAGAATGGCTCCACTGGCAGGGTTATTCGCAACCTTCGCAAGGGGGTGGTAAGTAGTAACTCAGTAAGCGTTCACGGGGTGGGTCTGGTAGCATCCTGAGCGACGTCCTGAGCTTGCCGAAGGGTAGGCCGAGCGAAGCGAAGGCCGTATCGAAGGGTGCGGCGAACACGCCGATCCTGGCCAACCCGCACCCTTCGATACGCGCTACACTGCGTTCCGCGCTACTCAGGATGCTGATCTACCAGGGGCTGAACGCTTACGTAACTCAAGCTGTTCTTTTGTCAGGTCAGTGAAAGAATAGTATAATTCGAGCCAGAGGCCCCTTGCAGGGATCGAACGCGAGGAAAAGCGAGCTAGGCATTGTGCACGGGAGGCGATAGCGATGACTCTACAGGAGATTATTGCCGACATTCACGCGCTCTATGAGGATTTGGAAGCTTACGAGCGAAAGTATGGTGTGCTTTCGGAGACATTCTACGAAGCGTACTCCGGTGGCGAAGAGCCGGAGGACGATGCATGGGTGCTGGATTGGGCTGACTGGGCCGGCGCTTACAAGATTCTGCTCCGTCGCCAAGAACAGTACCGTGCGGCCATTCACACGTTACGTGAACAGTCGCAAACGCTGACCGACGTGATTGGGAGAACGGCTCGTCATGAACCCATTCCAGTCGCTTCGTGACTATGAAGAGTTTGTCTATACGCTGACGAGACAGTTCCCTTCCATCCAAAGGTCAACCTTGGTTATTGTACAACGAGGTAAACGGACAGCTACACTCCAGGGCGAGCTCGCTTTCGCGCAGGGCTATCGAATTGCGGTCAAAGAACGCCTGTCATTTGACACGGGGCCAGTTATCATTGAGGACTACGGCTACGAGGTGTGGCAGAATACGGACAAGATAGCCTGGCATGATGCCCAGCCACATCCCCATGACACAGCTTTGGCCAGCACCTATCCGCATCACAAGCACATCCCACCCGACATCAAACACCATCGTGTCCCAGCGCCGGGCATGGGTTTTGCCCAACCCAACTTGCCAGTCCTGATCAAGGAAATTGAGAGTTTGCTCGACTAACCGTTGAGGGCGACATGCCGAAGATCCGGGTTCTTATCGCAGACGATCACAACCTCTTCCGCCGGGGGTTGCAGCGCATCCTGGGCGATTATGATGACCTGGACGTAATCGGCGAGGCGACCAATGGCCAGGAGGCGGTGGCATTGGCCGGGCGACTGCACCCCGACGTTGTCCTCATGGACGTCGGGATGCCTGGCATGTCCGGCCCGGAGGCAACACACCACATCCGAACCGCCCATCCCGAAACACAAATCATCATGCTGACCGTTTCGGACAGGGACGAAGACCTGTTCACAGCGATCAAGGCCGGCGCGCGTGGCTACCTGTTGAAGAATGCCGAAGCTGCTGATCTGTTGGAGGCCATCCGGTGTGTGCACATTGGGGAGGCCATGATCGCGCCCAGTATGGCTGTTCGACTGTTGGAGGAGTTCGGTACGCTGGCGCGGGAAGTCCCCGAAACATCGCTGGCTGACTCTCTATCCGATCGCGAGGTGGAGGTACTGCGTTTCGTGGCCCAGGGCTTCGCCAACAAGGAGATTGCCGGCAAGCTCAGTCTCTCTGAGCACACGGTGAAGAGCCACCTGCGCAACATCCTGGACAAGCTACACCTGCGCAGTCGGGCCCACGCTGCGGCGTACGCGGTGCAGGCCGGCTTGGTCAATCGGGTACAGCCAGACGAGTAGTCCTTTTCGCCGTACCACGCCTTTCCATCCCCCAAAAGAGTGATCTTGCGATCACTCTTTTTTGCTATCCCAATACCATCCACTTGATTGATGACAAATAGAAACTGAAATGTTAAAATAGGTTCTATATTGGTAACAGGGGCCGGCCCTGTTTGCTCCGAATGCTCACTACCCGGGAGAAAGAGTCGTACCGTGAACGGAGATCGTGTGCTGATTGTATCGCCCCACCCGCTGTTCCGGGAGGGTATCGTTCGGCTGCTGGGAGATCAGGTTGAAGTAGTGGGCACCGCAGCAGACTGGGACGAGGCGCGTGCCTTGATCCAGCAAGGCCGGCCCCAAACTGTTATTGTTGATCACGAAAGCGCCGAACTCAAGGATACCGATCTAACGCTGCTGCTCTGGCCCGAGGCGGAAATGCTCAAAGTCATTTACGTGACCCTGGCGGGGAACGAAATGATCGTCCATGAGCGCCGTCGAATCAGTGGTGTAACGGAGGTTGACCTTTTGGAGGCGCTGGAGGCGACCGGAGAGACGAGAGCTGACCGTCAGCGGCCGGCTGTCGAAGCTGTACCCTCTGGCGGTGGTCCATCATCCCAAGTTCGCGGTCAGAGGAAGGGAGGAGGCAATATGAGGAAAGTGGCGGTCCCGGTCTTGCTCACGATCGTCATTTCCATCCCGCTGGCGTTGTATTTTTTCCGCACTGATACGGTTGGTGTGCTGGCCGGCCAACAAGGGCAGTCTGTTGATTGGCTCTTGCGGCTGGAATTCAGCATCGCGGCGGTTATCCTCGTGCTGTGCATGGTCTTTCTCCTGTACAGCCTGTTTGCATTTCGTCGCAAACCAGGCGACATGGAGGATGCAAGACCTATTGAAGGCTCCATGCCCCTGGAGATCGCCTGGACAGTGGTCCCGTTGATCATCGTAATGGGGCTGGGTTTATACGGAGCCGGCGTGCTGTCCGACATCACAGAGCCCCCAAATCCCGAGAAGGAGATGGTGGTCGATGTCACAGGGTTCCAATGGGCATGGAAGTTTGAATATCCCAACCTGGGTCTGACCAGCTCTGAACTGGTCTTGCCAGTCAATGAACCGGTGCTCTTTCGACTCCACGCTACGGATGTGATCCACTCCTTCTGGGTTCCCGAATTCCGGATCAAGATGGATGCCATCCCTGGGATCGATAACCAGATACGAATCATGCCAACGTCTGTCGGCGAATTCAAGGTGCGTTGTGCTGAGATATGCGGGACCGGCCATGCCTATATGTTAGCGAAGGTCGAAGTTCTGGAGCAAGCCGAGTTTCAGGACTGGGTAGCCCACGAGCTGGAGGAGACCCATCCCGAAGGCGAATTGGAGCAGGGTAAGGCACTGGCACAGGAGTATGGGTGCCTGGGCTGCCACTCTATCGACGGAAGCCCCTCGGTAGGCCCTACCTGGAAGGGGTTGTACGAGAGCGAAGTGCCATTGGCGGATGGAACCACTGTTGAAGTCGATGACGACTACCTGCATCGTGCCATCGAGGATCCGGGGGCCGAGATCGTGCAGGGGTTCCCCGACATTATGCCGAAGAACTTCAAGGATCAGCTCACTCCAGAGCAGATCAAGCTGATCGTCGAATACGTCGAGAGTGTGAAATAGGGACTGGATACAGGATGTCGGGTATTGGAGCCCAATATCCAATCCCCAATACCTGATACCCAAGAAGGAGAACACAGCGATGCGAATTTCTTCCCTGGGGCTGGTGCGCGGTATCGTCTACGGCGTGATCGGCGCCGGCATTGGCATGGCAACGACGCTGCTGTTGCGCGCCGTACTGGGCCGGCCAGACTGGGCGGCGGGCCCAGTCACACTCATCGGCGCGGTCTGTTGGATTGTGGCTTTCCTGGCCGGCGTGGGGGCCTTTAATGATTGGTGGGGCTGGGCCATGGGCGAGGAGGCCGGCGCCCCCTCTCACGGCGACCATGACGTGCCTCACTGGACCCGGTATTTCAATTTTGATTCCAACCACAAGATCATCGGTGTTCAGTACGCGGTCACGGCTGTGGTTATTATGTTCGCTGCCGGCCTGCTGGCGCTAATTATGCGGCTGGAGCTTTCGCAGCCCGGTATGCAGTTCATATCGCCCGCCACCTACAACCACATCATGAGCGTCCATGGCATTGTCATGATCGCTTCCATCCTGTTGGGCGTCGGCGGCATGGCAAACTACCTGATCCCGCTGATGATCGGGGCGCCGGACATGGCTTTCCCGCGCCTGAACGCCCTCTCCTACTGGCTCACACCGCCGGGCGCCATTCTTGTGCTGACCAGCCTGGTAGCCGGCGGCTTCGACACTGGCTGGACGGGCTATCCGCCGCTTGGGGTCATCGCTCCGCTGGGGGCACAGTTCTTTTACATCGGCGTGTTCGCTGTTGGCCTGTCGTCCATCCTGGGTTCCATCAACTTCCTGACCACCATCTTGATGATGCGAGCTCCAGGTATGAGCCTGTTCCGCATGCCGATTTTCGTGTGGGGCATGTTGGCTACCTCGATCATTCAGTTGACGGCCACGCAGTTCATCGGCACCGCTTTCCTGATGGTCGTGCTGGAGCGTGTGCTGGGAATGGGCTTCTTCGATCCGACCAAGGGCGGCAATGTGGTCTTGTTCCAGCACATCTTCTGGTTCTACTCACATCCGGCGGTGTACATCTTCGTCCTCCCTGGACTGGGGGTGATCAGTGAGCTGCTGCCCGTGTTCTCCCGCAAGCCGCTCTTCGGCTACCGGCCTGTGGCCCTATCCAGCATGGCCATTGCGATCATGGGCTTCCTGGTGTGGGCACATCACATGTTCACCGTGGGGCTGGGAAACGTGTTGAACAACGCCTTCACGTTCACCACCTTGCTCGTCGCTGTGCCCACTGGAGTCAAGTTCTTCAACTGGCTGGCCACACTGTGGGAAGGGAAGTTGAGCTTTGAAACTCCCATGCTCTTCGCGCTCGGCGCCTTCGCCATCTTCCTGATCGGTGGGCTGACAGGGCCGCCAAACGCCCTTGTGGTGACCGATTTGTACCTGCATGACACCTACTGGGTTGTGGCTCACTTCCACCACACGATGTTCGGGGGCTACGTGTTTCCGTTCCTGGCAGCCGTATACTTCTGGTTCCCCAAGATCACGGGACGCATGTACAACGAGCGCCTGGGCAAGCTTCACTTCTGGCTGATGACGATTGGCTTTTTCATGGTGACGTCATCCATGTTCCGCATCGGCTTGCTGGGGATGCGCCGGCGCATCGCCGATTACGACCCGGCCCTGGGCTTCGGCTCCTGGCAGACCATCGCCACCGTGGGGGGATTCATGGTGGGTCTGAGCATGCTGGTCTTCGCGTACAACCTGGTGCAGAGTGTCCGCGCCGGCGTGCCGGCCCTCGCCAACCCGTGGCGCTCCCGTGGCCTGGAGTGGCAGATCCCGTCTCCGCCGCCAGACGAGAACTACCTGCAGCCGCCCATCGTCGTCGGTCACCCGTACGACTACGGCGTACCGGGTTCGGTGTATGTTCGCTTTGGCATTGCCGGCGCAAGTGAAGAGGCGTGATACGGGATACGGGATGCGGGATGCGGGATGCGGGGTGTAGGATATGGGATGCGGGATTCATTAATGTTCCCCAGGTGAGCGCAACCCGTATCCCGCATCCCGCATCCCGTATCACATACGACCTAATGAAGAGGTGATAAAGCATGGAAATCAAGAAGGCATCAAAACTACGACTGGGATGGGTTGTGATTGGCGTATTGGGCGTGTTGACGGCGGTTGAATACTGGATTGCCGTAGCATTGTACAGCGCTGTACTGCCTCTTCTGGCCGTGATCGGGCTGGTTAAGGCCGGCCTCATCGTACAGTACTTCATGCACGTGACGCACCTGTGGCAGGGAGGGGAAGGAGAGCACTAAATGAGTACCACAGCCGTAACTCACCCGCAGTATGATCGCCTGGGCCTTAATCGCCTGGGGCTGTGGCTGTTTTTCATTTCCGAGAGCATGATCTTCTTGATCTTGTTGTTCACGCGCTTCTACCTGCTCGGTACGTACCGGCCGCCGGAGCTGAATCAGGTGCTGGGCCTGGCCATTACGGTTATCCTTCTCCTGAGCAGTCTGACAGCTTACCGCGCTGAGACGGCCATTGCCCACGACGACCGGGCCGGGTTTCTGCGGAATCTCCTGATCACGATTGTCCTGGGAACTGTGTTCCTGCTTGCAGTAGTGGCAGTAGAGTGGCCAGAGGCTCCGCACCTGGGCATCGTACCTCAAGAGGGCTTTGGAATCGCCTTCTTTTCCATGACGGGCATGCACGCTTTTCACGTCTTGACCGGCGTTCTGCTTCTCCTGGTGGTGTACCTGAATGGCCGGCGCGGGGCCTACTCGGCGGAGAAGCACTGGGGCGCCGAGGCCGCTGTCAAGTATTGGCACTTCGTAGACG
>JBHHTZ010000190.1:0-7040 GCA_046753605.1 Anaerolineae bacterium | reverse complement strand
TCATCACCGAGTGCGGCGTGCCGGACACCGCCGACATGGATCGACCGCGCTTCCTAGTCAGTCACTTGCAGGAAGTGCATCGGGCGGTCCAGGACGGCGTGCCCGTGCGGGGTTTCTTCCACTGGACGCTGGTGGACAACTTCGAGTGGATCGAGGGGTGGTCGATGCGGTTTGGGCTTATCGGGCTGGATGTGGAGACTCAGGAACGCCGGCCCAAGCCGGCAGCACAGGTGTACGCAAGCATCTGCAAGAGCAACAAACTCCCCGGCTGAGGGCGCGACGCTGGACAGGAGCGGGTGAAGCGTGCGTTCTCACCCCCCCGTGAGCGTATCAGGCAGGGGGCCTCCAGATAGGCAAAGCGGCAAGTGTTCCCTGGAGTTGGCCGGCTACGACACCTGTGCCGGCACCGGCATCAGTCAGGCGCCCATGGCTTCTCTGTGTGCCGGCCTCAGTGTCGCCTGGCCTCTGGAGGTGGCCCAGAATCTTGTCCCCAACTCATGACGGTCGCACGGCCCGGTTGGTCTGGGGCCGGCATTTCGGCTATAATCGTGGTGGAGTATCACTCATGACTCAGCAACCCATTCGCTACTCGGTGCCGGCCGGCGTTGTTCAGGTCGAAGATGTGATCAAGCGATCGCGGTTCATCGGCGCCGCCGGGCCGGCCGCCAGCGTGGACGAAGCTCAGGCATTTATTGCCGGGCTGCGCGAGCGGTACCGCGATGCCACGCACAACGCCTGGGCTTTCGCTGTTGGGATCGGCGACGGCGCTGTGCGCGGGATGAGCGATGACGGCGAGCCCAGCGGCACCGCCGGCCAGCCCATCCTGGCTCGCATCAACGGCAGCGGCCTGGGGGACTTGGTGGTGGTTGTCACGCGCTACTTCGGGGGCGTGAAGCTGGGAACCGGCGGGCTGGTGCGGGCTTACGGCGGGGTGGCCGGCATGGCCATCAAAGCGCTGGACGTCGTGGAGAAGGTGAAGATGCAGCGCATCGATCTGGAGGCGATACATTACAGCCACTACGGGCCATTGCGCGGACTTATCGACGCTCACGGTGGCCAGGTCATCGAGGAGAGCTTTGGCGAATCGGTCGATCTACGGTTGGCGATTCCTTTGGATCGCCTGGCGCCTTTCGCGAACGCCGTCCGCGACGTAACTGCCGGCGCGATCAAGATTAGGCACTAGACCTGTCACTTCGCAGCGCTGTTCTCGCGCAATCCTCTGGACGCCCTCTCCGTGTATTCCACGTGACTCAATTCAGGTGATTGTTCACGTCCCCCCCCAGCTTCTGGCGAAAACTGTGGTATAATTACAGGAGAGCAGCCTGATGTTGAGCGTCATAGAGTAAGCGGTCGATACCGTTGGCTGGCCTCGATGCGCTACTCCCTGGACGCTGGCTCGATGGGTGCGAGCACCGGAACGTCTTCTGCTCGACGTGCACCCTCAGTCGATCGCACGACCACCCTTGGCCGTTCTAACCACACTGTGGCGGGTGACCTGCCCACACCTACCCGAATCATTCTGTTCCGATACTGCGCGGATAAAGGGACAATCGCACAGCAACAAGGCATCGTTGGCCGTTCCGAGCCGACCACAGCATCTTTTGTGAGTCTTTCAACGCCATGCAGGCTCAACTTGTCCAGCCTTGCCAAGAGAGGAGGAGCCATGTAGCTGGAAACTGTACATAATTCGGCATGAGATGCAGCAGTATCACACACGGGACTACCACCCCTGTAGAGTCAAGGAAGGAAGGAAAGAGTCATGAAGGTCAAAAGGATTAGCT
This sequence comes from Anaerolineae bacterium, assembly GCA_046753605.1. Classification (GTDB taxonomy): domain Bacteria; phylum Chloroflexota; class Anaerolineae; order Epilineales; family JAANWY01; genus JBHHTZ01. Next base: position 5,259 of record JBHHTZ010000190.1, on the reverse strand, counting down.
TCATCGTTGTTGTGGGTCTTCTGCTCCTGGTACATGGTGGGATCGCTGCGCAGGCGGAGAGTCCGGCCGGCTTCACCATCGGAATCGAGGTGAATGCCGACGGATCGTGGGGGGTTGTCGAACTACTCGGCCAGCAGGTCAATCTGACCCCAGAGAGTTTCAACGGTCTGGCCAGCTTGCTCGGTCTGCAACTGACTCTTCCGGCCCAGGCCCTGCCCCGAGAGTCTGTCGCCGGGCTGACGCAGGCCGGCGTCCGGCAGTTGACGCTTGCCATGAATGGCCAGAGGACCAGAATCTGGGTCAACGAGCGGTTCTTACCTGAAGTCGAGATCAATCCGACGGCCCTGCGGAGCCTGGTCGGTGACACGGCCGGATTCCTCACGCAAGCCCTGACCCTTCTGAACGGGACCGCCTACGTGCGGTTCCCATCGGGTCAGGCAATCCACCCCGATATGAGCCAGACGGTCCAACAGACGACTGCACGCGAAGCCGCAGTCGTCAATAGCGCCCGACTGGAAGCGACGGTCAGCCCAGCCGGCCAATGGCTGTCCGCCGGCGGCTTCACGCGCGATGACGCCAGTGCAGCCGGCATTGCCCTGCCACTGGCTGTCGATCCGGCGTTGGCCGCGTTCCTCGCTAACTACGACCAGGTCGCAGTAGACATCTCGCCGAGTGAGCTGCTGGTCACAACCGACAGCGAGCCGGCAATCCGCCTGATCTGGGATCAGGACAGCCGGCTGGCACTCGCCGAGACAGTAGAGAACTTCTTGGGTGTCTCGCTCGCCCCACAGGTACTTGCAACGGCGGAAACCTGGCTGGCGGACAGCGATGTCAGCGTGGTGCTGCACGTTGCGGATGAGCCTCAAGACGCAGTACCGATGGTCGATATCAGCACGCCCATCGCTCTGGCGCTCAGTGGCACAGATGCGCCGACGATTGAAGGCATCCCTGTCTACGGCCTCGCCCCACAAGTCCTGGGCACGGTTGTGCGGACAGCCGAGTTCGCCGGCATCGATCAGGTGCAGGCGTGCTGGATCGGGGGCCATTTGTACTGGTTCATCAACGGCATGGCGATGCCCTACGTCACTCTCGGCGAAGGCTGGTTCACGACAGCCATTCGGCTCACGGGCTATCAGCCGCTGCCGGCAGCCGGCAAGATGGAGCAGGCACTGGCAAAGGTGGCGCTGCCGGCCCGGATCGAAGTTGGGTCGGCTTCAGCAACCGCCTCAGTCGACTGCGGCGCCTATGAAATTGCGGCGGCACAAGCGCCACTGGCCATCAATGTCGACGCAACCTGGACCCGTCAGAGCGATGAGCTGGCTTTGGGTAAAGTCGACCTGCCGCTCCTGGTTCCGTTGGACTTGTCGGCCAAAGTCCACGTTCCTGGCGCATCGGCGTTTATCCCGCCCAGCCTGACTCAGGTTGCCGCTTCGGTGGGGCCAGCGGGCATCTCCGCCAACATCGACAATGTTGACTTTGGAATCTATTGGGACTCTGCGCTTCTGTCCAACGTGGCCAGCGTGGCTGACGGATTGGGCTTTGGCGACGTGGTCCGCCAGGCAGCTCAGATTGTAGACCTGGCTGAAATCACCGTCGATATTGAGACGGCCGAGTCTGTCGCATCGGGCCCAGAAGCACGGCTGGATACGCCCAAGGTCGTGGCCAGTCGGGTTCCCTTCTTCTCGGCCGCCCCAGCCAACAATCTCGAAGTTGCCACGACCCAGAAACCTGCCGCCGGCTCGCCAGTGGCGGCTGAACGCTCGATACGACAGGTTCAGCAGACTGAGGGTCGGGTGACAGCTCAGGATCTGGCTGTCACAACGTCGCAGGAGCCGGTCCTGGAGCCGGCACGGGCCAGGGAAGCCCTCGAATCAGCCACAGCTTCGGCGATCGACGAATGGGTTGTGCCGGCCGGCGGAACACTGTGGGACTGCTGGTTGCAGTTTGGCGGCTCCCAGGGCACGGAGATGTCCTGGCCGGCGTGGAGCGATGCCGTGGCAGCGGCCAACGGCCTGCAACTGACTCAGGATGGTGTGGTCCTTGTGCAACCGGGCGACACCATCCGCATGCCGGCGCAGTAAGGGCGCGCCCTGTCGTTTGCGTCTTTTCAACAATTCGTGTTGAGGTAGGGGCGAGGCAAGTCGGAATAGTGGTATCGAAGCAAAAGAACCTGCTCTCCGACTTGCCTCGCCCCTACTACATGATTAGATGGTTGTCTGGATGGTTGGCTTGCAGAGTGCCCAGCCATCCAGCCATCCAGCCATCTAGCCAACCAGCCATCTATTCTCGGAGAAGAGGCCGTCGTGTGTTCCGAACACCTGTCAGTCGCCGGCTACGCCAGTTGACAAGCCGGCCACATGGGTCTACAATACAGGCAGATAGCGAGAGAAGCAAAGCAGCCATCAAGCAGGGTAAATCGTGAGCGAACTTACGCCTCGTCAGCAGGAATTCCTCGACCAGGTCGTCGATCTGTACAAGACAACGGGTGAGCCGGTTCACTACTCCACCGTAGCTGAGCGTCTGGGTGTCAGCAATTCGACGGCATACGAGATGTTGCGCATTCTCCAGCGCAAGGCCCATCTGAGCACACAGTACGTTCTTGGGGAGAGCGCGGGTCCTGGCCGCTCGACCGTCATGTTCATGCCCAGGCCCCAACTCACTGATTCAGAGTGGGAACAGGTGCGTAGCCGAATACTTGCTACGCTTGGGCGAGATGAGGCAAGCAACCAGGAACTCCTGCAAGACATCCTGGGACAGTTGCCCGACATCAGTTCGCCGCTGGCCTACTGCGCTCAGGTAATGACCGCCCTGCTGTTGAGCGTTCGCACTGAACTGCGGAGCCGGCTGAACGAACACGAGCTGATACAGGCCATTCTCGCCAGCAATTTGCCGGATACCCCATCACTAAACCTGCTACCCGGGTTCGCGCTGGGGCTTTCGTTCCGTGAGCGGGCGAATCGTGATCTGCGAGGCCGGCTCGTCGAGTATACCCAGGAGTACCAGCGCCGGCTTGGCCACCTGGACGCGCGGGGGCGTGCCCTGCTGCGGGACTTCCTCCGTCACGTGGTTGTGCAAACCCAGACCTCCACCCCAGAGGGGTAGCGCGTGCCGGCCAATTCTTTCTTTTTGTCCCATTTTTCCGTTTTTTTCGGAACGAATCGACAACCTGTGTGTTGTATACTGAAGGGCACTTGGACTTCTCGGAAGACTGATACCCGGATTGGGGAGGAATTTTGCTATGATCCGTCTCGTAACTGACAGTATGTCACAATTGCCGGCCGAGGTCGTGAGCAAATACGACATCTTGACGGTGCCAGTGAGCGTTATCTTCAATGGCACGGCATTCCGCGAGGGCATTGACATTACAAACGAGGAATTCTATCGGCGCCTGACAGAAGCTAACTCGTTGCCGACGACGACCCAACCGTCAGCCGGCGATTTTCAGCGCGTCTACCAGCAATTGGCGGCCGAGGGAGTCGACATTATCTCCATTCACCCGCCAGAGATTCTGAGTGGCACGATCAACTCGGCGCGGCAGGCGGCAGGGATGGTGAATGGAAGCCGCATTGCTCCGGTGGAGATACCGTGGCTCGCGCCGTCGCAGGGCTTCATTGTCCTGGAAGCCGCCAGAGGGATTGAAGCCGGCGCTGACTACGACGAGGTACTCCACCTCATCGACGGGCTGGTTCCGCGTCAGAACCTGATCTTTGCTGTGGACACGCTGGAGTACCTGCAAAAGGGCGGCCGGATCGGTGGAGCGCAGGCGTTGCTGGGGGCACTGCTGCGACTCAAGCCGATTCTTTACCTGAAGGATGGCCGTGTCGAGCCGTTAGACCGTGTTCGCACCTGGAGCCGAGTGCCTGATCGTCTGCTGACTCTCATGGCCGACATGCTGGGGCCAGGCGACGGTCCTGTCCATGTCGGAGTGATGCATTCCTGCAACGGAGAAGGCGCTGCCGGGCTGAAGGAAGAAGTCTACCGGCGATTTGATGTGGCGGAACTCTACACAACCGAAATCGGGCCGGTGATAGGGACACATGTCGGTCCAGGCGCGCTCGGCCTGGCATTCTACCGATAGCGATAGAGCGCGAGACCCTAAAGGTTTCCGAAACCTTTAGGGTCTCTGTGGGGAACCCGTTTCAAGACAGGCGCCAGGCTGGGCCTTGCACAGAGCCCGGCTTACTCATCCGCCGGCTTGCCATTGAGAACCTGGTCACAAACAAAGTGCTCGCGGTTGATGTGCAGATTGGTCACAATCCGGCCATCCTCCAGTTCTCTGTCGTAGGGGATTAGGATCTGTTGATCCATGAACCGATCGAGTATGCGACTCGCCGTGTCGTCCGTCAGTCGCAGCCGTCCAGTGGGCGAAATGGCATAGCTGTGAATGAAGTTAAGCGTAAGATAGGGCCGATTCTGCTCGAGGTAGTCAATCAGCCGTATCAACTGCGCCTCTTCGTAGGTTGTACCCTCTGGCAGCAACGCTTGATCCGTATCGCCCCTGGTGGAATGAACATCGGCCCCTTCGATGACGATGAGGTCTTCAGCGTCGGCGCTGGCTACCAGGTCGTTGCTCACAGTTCCAGGCACCGCCGAGATGATAACCCTCTTCCCGAAACGGTGACGCGCTCTGGTCACGACTCTGATGAAATCGCTGTCTCCGGTCATCAAGATGTAAGTGTCAACGGATGGTCGGTCGAGCAGACAATCGACGATGTCCATTAACATCACCATATCGGCCGAGCTCTTGTGGCTTCCAGTGCGCCGCTTCGCGATGTCGCGGGGAAGAATGCCGGCCACTTCCAACGTCCTGCGATAGTAGGATGGATGCTCAGTAAAGTCGGCGTAAGCAGAGGCAACGGCAACCCGCCCATACGTGCGTGCTTTCCTCATCAACTCGTGGGGGTCCGGTTCCTGTCCGTAGGTGTTTAACAAGCCATAGCGAACGTTTTCGAAATCGATAAACAACGCTACTTCGTGATCTTCTCCCATACTTTTACCTCCTCATTTGAAAAAGATGACTGGCTATGACGGGGCCTGGAAGCGAAGGCCCGCTCCTGATGTAAAGGTGCACTGTGCTCGCCGGCCATCCCGCGCCCAATTTCCACCCGTTGCCCCGACGCTCGCCGGTATGTTGGGTGATTCGTTACAAAGACGGGCCGGCATGAACAGCTAATGCGATACCGATAGGGACCTGAATCGTTTTCTCTCCCAATAGGGCCATATTATACCACACGAAACGGCAGCGCGCAACGTCGGCTA
>JBHHTZ010000189.1:0-7058 GCA_046753605.1 Anaerolineae bacterium | reverse complement strand
GGCCGGACAACCTGTTCCGCCGGCTGCCGGAGGATGTGCTGAAGGAGATGATGAGCCGCGAGCACTTCGCCCTGGCCTGGCCGGCGCCGGCGCCCGGGTTGCGATTGCCTGAGTTGTTTGCCGAACAGCGTTTAGAGGAGAAAAGTGGAAAAGACAGATAGGAAAAAGAAGGAGGACGACACGTTAATCAGACCAGAGAAGCGATTGAATGTGTCGGTCAGATTCGTAGTACTCAATGCGCTTCGGAGTCAGGCGAACAATCTTTCCCATCCGTGATGCTTTGGTCCTGAAAGCAGGAAGGCGAAAGAGATGGCGGAGGAGATCAGGCTGAGATGGTCTCCATGATACGATGGTCGTGCAGGTTTTCGTCAACGACGATCATGGATTACGCAGCAGCGGGCTGAAACGCCCCTGCCAATTGGATGAGAGCCTGATCAGCAAGCTGGATGGCCTCCTGCACAGACTCAGGTGTAAGCTGACTGAGGGAATAATCCTGAACGACTTGCTCAATTGCTTCGCCCGATGCAATTAACGCAAGAACAACGCTCACCTCCAGGCGCGTGTATTTGAAGGTCGGTCGCCCGCCACACACGCCTGGCGCGGAAACGACATGTTTGCCAAGCGGGTAGTATTCGTAGGGCTCGCCGCCATACACCTCCCGTACGAGTTTTGTCCTGGATGATTTTAGCTTGAGCGTTCTTGCGTTGATCGGTTGCATGCTAGATACTCCTTGGCCGTGGATGAAATAATTATACCCTATTCTGCAATTTAACTCAACTTCAGGGAGGATGAGATGAGACCAGGCTACACCGCCGAGAGCGAGCACTGGCTGTTCTTCGGCTATGGGACCGACTGGGAGCCGGGGCGGTGCGATCACTGTTATCGGCGGCTGTACGCCACGCTCAAGCCGCCGGCGGAAGCCATCAACTGCTGGAAGCTGGAGCTCTTCTTCTCCAACTGCACCGACCTGGAAGCGGTCAAGCAGTACTTCCTGGACGCCGGGCACGCCGACCCGACCCTGCACGGCAAGTGGCTCAAGCAGGAGATGGAGATCCCTGGCGACAAATTGACCAGCATGCCGGCCGCCGGCCACCCCGACCCCGACGTACGGCAGGATGGCGTCATCCTGATCTACACCACCAGCATCGCCGAGCGGGACGCCCGCCGGGCCAAGATCCTGGCCGATCTGAAGGCACGCGGGCTGTACAAGAAGGACGCCATCTCGTCGCGCCGGGGGTGCGTCAACTTCGACGAGCTCATCGGGCCGTGGACCGCGTGGTACGACCTGGAGCGCGATTACCCGGCTGGGGAGGGCGCCGATGGAGTTTGAGGCGGTGGTCCGACGGCGGCACATGGTGCGGGCCTACCAGTCTCGGCCGGTCGAGGACGAGAAGGTCGAGCGCATTCTGCGCCTGGCGCACCAGGCGCCCAGCGCCGGCTTCAAGCAGCCGCAAGAGTTCATCGTGGTGCGCGACGCGGCCGTGAAAGAGGCGCTGGCCCACGCCGCTCTGGATCAGATGTTCATCGCCCAGGCGCCGGTGGTCATCGTCGTCTGCGCCGACACCCGCCGGCCGGCGACGCGCTACGGGGCGCGCGGGGTGCATTTCTACAGCATCATCGACGGGGCCTTTGCCGCCATGCTCATTTTGCTGACCGTGGTGGACGAAGGGCTGGGCTGCTGCTTCGTGGGGGCTTTTCACGACGAGCAGGTCTCGCAGGTGCTGGGCCTGCCGGAGCCGGTGCGGCCCATTGGCATCATCCCGATTGGCTACCCGGCCGAGCCGGCAGAGAAGTATCGCCGGCTGCCGCTGGAGCACATCGTCCACCAGGATCGCTGGGGACGACAAGACGCGGCGGATTGAGCAGTCAACGTGTCTGGGTGAGGCAGATTGGATGTACGAGAATGCTGGATGGCTAGATGGCTGTATGGCTGATATTGCGCACAGCCATCCAACCAACTATTGTTGGAGCACCCACAGAAAGGAGGCAAGACATGCGCCGGTCTATCACCCGTGGGCCGCCTCGGCCCTGATGTTCCTGGCCATCCCCACCCCCTGGCCCTTCAGCCTGGGTGGTTAGCGGCAGGGTTTATAAATCATCAACACATCACATAAAGGAGGTTCGAGCATGGCAGAAGTTCAAACACAGGGAACAGATCATCCGTTGACGACGGTGAAGCTGCAACCCGGTGAGAAGGTGGCTCTGTGCCGTTGCTTCGGCTCGCAGAAGTTCCCCTTCTGCGACGGTACGCACAAGGAACACCCCGGTAGAGGGCCGGCCATCGTCGAGGTGACAGAAGAAACCTCAAGCTGAAACTGGCCAGCCCCTGGCTGGATAACAAAGGACCGGTGGCTTGGTCATGCGCTATATGACCAGGCCACCGGTCCTTTTTGACAAAGTGAGCAAATTGGATATAATTGCCCAAGCTAACTATTCCCACTGCTAACCAAGTTGCGAGGGAAAAGCGATGGGAGTGTGGTTCTAACCGCCATCCACCCTCATCTTTTTGGAAGGAACGTTGTCCCGATGAGACGCATTCTGAAATACTTCAAACCGTTTGCTGTGTCCCTGCTGTTGGCCGTGCTATTGCTGTTCATCCAGGCCAACGCCGACCTGGCGCTGCCGGACTACATGTCCAGCATCGTGAATGTCGGCATTCAGCAGGGCGGTGTGGAGAGCGCATTGCCCGAAGCAATGCGCGCCTCCACCCTGGATCACCTCTCACTCTTCCTGACGGAAGACGAGCAGGCCGAAGTGTTGGCACACTATGCGCTGGTAGAGCCGAGGTCGCCCGAAGCGGCAACCCTCCAGAATCGCTATCCCGCGCTGGCAGAAGAGCCGATCTACGTGCTCCAGACGGTGGACGCGGACGCACGCGCGCAACTGGAAGCGCTGCTCAGCCGCCCGCTGCTCATGGTGGCAGGGTTGCAGATGCTCGCCGAGAATCCCGAACGGGCGGCGGCCATGCTGCCAAACATGGGCAGCTTCGATTTGAGCAAACTGCCGCCCGGCACGGACGTGTTCGCCATGCTGGAGCGCATGCCCGCCGAGCAGCGCCTGGGGCTGATCCAGGTGATCGACGACCGCTTTGCCGCCATCGGCGGCGAGAAGGCCATCGTCCAGGCGGCGGCGCGGGCCGTGCGCGCCGAGTACGAGGCGTTGGGTATGGACGCCGGCCGCATCCAGAACAACTACCTCCTGCGGGTGGGCGGTCTGATGCTGCTCATCGCGCTGGTCTCGGCGGTGGCGACCATCATCGTGGGGCTGCTGGCGGCGCGTATCGCGGCCGGCGTGGCGCGTGACCTGCGGCGTTACCTGTTCAACCGCGTGATGCGCTTCTCCGGCGCGGAACTCAGCCGCTTCTCCACCGCCTCGCTGATCACCCGCTCCACCAACGACATCACGCAGATCCAGACCGCCACCGCCATCCTGATCCGCATGGTGTTCTACGCGCCGATCATTGGCGTGGGCGGCGTGATTCGCGCGCTGGACAAAAGCCCGTCCATGTGGTGGACCATCGCCCTGGCGGTGGTGGTGCTGCTGGGCCTGATCGTCACAGTGTTTTCCATCGCGGTGCCCAAGTTCCGCATCATTCAGCAGTTAATCGATCGCCTGAACCTGGTGATGCGCGAGAACCTGGCCGGCATGATGGTGGTGCGCGCCTTCAACCGTCAGGATCATGAGGAGCAACGCTTCGACCAGGCCAACCTCGATCTGACCGCCACCAGCCTGTTCATCAACCGCGTGTTCGTGATCGTGATGCCAGCCATGATGCTGATTCTGAACGGCGTGATGATGCTCATCCTGTGGGTAGGCGCGCATCAGGTGGCGCAGGCCACCATGCAGGTGGGCGACATGATGGCCTTCATGCAGTACGCCATGCAGATCGTGTTCGCCTTCATGATGCTCTCAATGTTGTTCATCCTCTTCCCGCGCGCGGACGTTTCCGCCAACCGCGTGGCGGATGTGCTGGAGACGCCGATCACCATCCTCGATCCGCCGCAGCCGAAGTCGTTCCTCGAACCCTTCGGGCCGGGCATCGAGTTTGACCATGTGAGTTTCCGCTACCCGGAGGCCGAGGAAGACGTGCTGCACGAGCTCACCTTCCGCATCGAGCCCGGGCAAACGGTGGGCATCATGGGCACCACCGGGTCGGGCAAGTCCACCGTGGTAAACCTGATCCCGCGCTTCTTCGACGTGAGCGACGGCGCCATCCGCATCAGCGGCGTGGACACCCGCCAGGTGTCGCTGCGCGATCTGCGCGACAAGATCGGCTACGTGCCGCAGCAGAGCAACCTGTTCACCGGCACAGTGGAGAGCAACCTGCGCTTTGCGGATGGAGAGGTGGATGAGGAAATCATGCGCGAGGGGCTGCGCATCGCCCAGGCGGAGTTCGTGCTCCGGGGCGACGACGGCCTGGAATCCGAGGTCTCGCAGGGCGGCATTAACTTCTCCGGCGGGCAGCGCCAGCGGCTGACCATCGCCCGCGCCCTGGTCAAGCGGGCGCCGATCTACATCTTCGACGACAGCTTCTCCGCCCTGGATTACAAAACGGACGCGCGCTTGCGGCGTGCGCTGCTGCAATCCCTGGGCGATAGCACGGTGCTCATCGTCTCGCAGCGTGTGGCGACCATCAAGAACGCGGATCAAATTCTGGTGTTCGACCAAGGCTATTTGATTGGGCAGGGAACGCACGCCGAACTGATGCAAACCTGCGCTGTGTATCGCGAAATTGCGCTCTCGCAACTGAAACAGGAGGCGCTGGCATGACAACGCCGAAACAACCGAACGGACGCCCTACGAACGGCGGTCGTCCGCCTCGCACGGATGGGATGGGACCGCGCGGCCGTGGCGGGCCGATAGGGCACATGATGGCCGGCCCGGTGGAGAAGCCGCGCGACTTCAAAGGCACGCTGCGCAAGCTGGTGACCTATCTCAACCCTTACAAAGCCAAGATCATCGTGGTCTTCATCCTGGCCATCGGCTCGACCGCTTTCTCTATCGTCGGGCCGAAGATCCTGGGCAACGCCACCACCGAACTGTTCAACGGGGTGCTGGCGCAACTGGCGGGCACGGGCACGGTGCCATTCGACACCATCGCCCGCATCCTGCTCACCGCGCTGGGGCTGTACCTGCTCTCCGCGCTGCTCAGTTACGGCCAGGGCTGGCTGATGACCGACGTCGCCATCAAGGTGACCTATCAACTGCGGCGGGAGATCATGGAGAAGATCAACCGTATGCCGTTCCGCTATTTCGACGGCACCCCACACGGCGAGGTGCTCTCGCTGCTCACCAACGACGTGGACACGGTCAACCAGACGCTCAACCAGAGCCTGACCCAGATCATCACCTCGTTCGTGACCGTGCTCGGCGTGCTGGTAATGATGCTCTCCATCTCCTGGCAGATGACCGTGATCGCGCTGCTCATCGTGCCACTTTCGATGATGGTGGTCATGGTGATCATCCGCCAGTCGCAAAAGTTCTTCCGCCAGCAGCAGGATTACCTGGGGCACGTGAACGGGCATGTGGAAGAAACCTTCGGCGGGCACGTGATCGTCAAGGCCTTCAACGGGGAAGAGAAGAGCATCCGCCAGTTCGACGGCTACAACAACACGCTGTACGGCGCAGCCTGGAAGGCGCAGTTCTTCTCCAGCATCATGATGCCCGTGATGCGGATGATCGGCAACCTGGGCTACGTGGCGGTGGTCATCCTGGGCGGCTGGCTGGCGGTCCGCGACCTGATCACCGTGGGCGACATCCAGGCCTTCATCCAGTACGTGCGCTCGTTCACCCAGCCGATCACCCAACTGGCGAACGTATCCAACGTCCTGCAGGGCACGGTGGCGGCGGCGGAGCGTGTGTTCCAGTTCCTGGAATCCGAAGAGGAAGCGCCCGACACAGCGACGCCCATCCGCCTGGATCGAATCGCAGGGCGGGTGACGTTCCGCGATGTGGTGTTCGGCTACGAGCCTGACAAGCCGGTGATCAAAGGCTTCTCGGCGGAGATCAAGTCGGGGCAGAAGGTGGCCATCGTGGGGCCGACGGGCGCCGGCAAGACCACGATGGTCAAACTGCTGATGCGTTTCTATGATGTGGACGAGGGGGCGATCCTGATTGACGGGCACAACATCCGCCAATTCAGCCGCGCCGACCTGCGTCAACTGTTCGGCATGGTGCTGCAAGACACCTGGCTATTCAACGGCGCCATCCTGGACAACATCCGCTACGGCTGCGAGGACGTGAGCGAGGAAGATGTGATCGCCGCCGCCAAAGCCGCGCACGCGGATCACTTCATCCGCACGCAGCCCGAAGGCTATCACTTCGAGTTGAACGAGGAAGTGACCAACATCTCGCAGGGGCAGAAGCAGTTGCTCACTATCGCGCGCGCCATCCTGGCCGATCCGCCGATGCTGATCCTGGATGAGGCGACCAGTTCGGTGGATACGCACACCGAGATCCTGATCCAGCGGGCGATGGATCGGCTGATGGAGGGGCGTACCAGCTTCGTGATCGCGCACCGATTGTCCACCATCCGCGACGCGGACCTGATCCTGGTGATGCGCGATGGCAACATCGTGGAGCAGGGCACGCACGATGAACTGCTGGCATGGGGCGGCTTCTACGCCGAGCTGTACAACAGTCAGTTCGAGGCGGTCGAGGTGGTCGCGGCGGTGTAGCCGCTGACGGGTTAGACCCTAAAGGTTTTCAAAAACCTTTAGGGTCTCCGATGGGCGAAGGTCTCCTGACCGAGCCCGCTACGCCTCGGTCAGGAGACCTTCGGCGATCCGATAGGAACCTTTAGGGTCTGTGCTCAGGAGAAACGAAGTGCAAGTAGCAGATTCATACAACTATCGACACTTTCGCATGGCCGGCCAGCACGATTCGCCGGCCGAGTCCTTCCGGCGCGCACCCGGCGTGGGTCAGCCGGCGCCCGACTTCGCGCTGACCGACCTGCACGGCCAAACCGTACGCCTGGCCGAGCTGCGGGGCCGGCCCGTCGTGATCGAGTTTGGCGCCATAACCTGACTGGTAATGATCGGCAAGGTTTGCCGAATGGA
>JBHHTZ010000188.1:0-7086 GCA_046753605.1 Anaerolineae bacterium | reverse complement strand
TCCAATCAGCCATCAGCCTGCTGATTCTCGCCGGCGCCGGCGTTGCGCTCCTGCTGGCCTGGCCGGCCACTCAGGCGAACGCATCCTCCCCGTGGTCAGCTCTGGGGGCGCTGAGCCTTTTCCTGACGCCGCTGGGGCTGTGCCTGGGGATCGTTGGGCTTAGCACGCTGGTGGCGCGGGACCTGAATCGGCGCACGGCGCTCCTGGCGATGCTGCTGGGCACGGCCGGCCTGGCGACGGTACTGATGCCGGCCATCTCCAGCAACGTGTCGTACCTGTACACCATCCGCCGGCAACTGCCCGTGGTCGTGCCGGCTCTGTTGCTGCTAACCGCATACGTGGCGCTCCGGTGGGCCGGCCTGTCCGAGGGTGGCACGCGATCCAGCCACCCGTCAGTTGGTCTGCGACGGGGGGTCGTGATGCTTGTGCTTGCGTTCGTCATCTTCAACTTCCTAGACGCCGGCCGGCCCCTAGTCCGCGAGCAGGAACTGGCCGGCTCCTCCACCTTCATCGCTGGCCTTGCAGAGAGGTTCGAGCCGCGCGACATCGTGCTGTTCGAAAGTGTGGATCGGGGCGCCCACGTCGGGCGGTTCGCCGCACCGCTTTGGGCGGAGCACGACGTGGCCGCCATGCTCCTCAGTTCGAGCTATCCCGCGCAGGGCCGGCTGGCAGCGGTGGTTCGGCAGTGGCAGGAGCAAGGCCGGCGTGTCTTCTTCGTCAGCCAGTCCCAGCCGCCGCTATTCACACTGCCGGACTTCAAGTGGCAGTTGGTTGACCAACGAGTCTGGGCCGGCTCCACCATCGCCGCAAAAATGACCTTCCCGCCCAAAACCTGGGTGGTCGAAGTCCCGTTCTACATCTACGAAATCCGGGCCAGGACGAACTGGCAGCAACGCCCTGTTCCCCCCCAGATGAGTTCCCCTGATTTCCCCCAAGTTCCCCCGAGTTCCCCTGACTCCCCCCGCTTTTGACCAATCGGCAACAACGGAGTATACTACAGCGTCAGACTTGCATCAGACAGTCACGGCAATCCGCCCTGCAAGGAGTTTGAGGATCATGAAACGAGCCCCAGCGATTGTTACCAGCCTGGTCGCAATCCTGTTTATAGTCGCCGGCCCTTTTGCCCTCACGCTGCAACCCGCCCGCGCCGACGTCGGCATCCAGGGTCAGTGGATCACGCTGGCCAACGGTGATGACATTCGCGGCCTGGCCATGGCCGGCAATGTGGTGTGGGCCGGCACGCACAACGGCGGCGTGGTGAGTTGGGACCCCTTCGATAAAAGCTATACGCAGTATCTGGCCCCGCAGACCGGACTGGCCGGCAACGACGTCCGTGCCGTCGCGTCCGATGGTCTCTACACGCTATGGTTTGCCACCAACAACGGCGTAAGCCAGTTTGAGCCTGGCGACGGGAGATGGACCACTTTCACGACAGCTAATGGGTTGGCGTCGAATAACGCCACAGCCGTAGCGTATGGTCCTGACGGTAGCCTGTGGGTCGGCACGTCGCAAAGCTGGAACGGAAACGAGTGGAGTGGCGGCGGCCTCAGCATCCGACAGGGCAGCGACTGGGTGACCTACACGGTTGACAACAGCGACCTGCCATCGAATAACATTACCGACATCGCATTCGCCGGCAGCGATGTGTGGATCGGGACCAGGCCCTACAAAGTGTTCGTGGAAGCCACCAGCACGGCGGCTGCCCACTGGACAGACGAAGGCGGCGGCGTTGCGCTTCTCTCCGGCGGCCAGTGGACGACGTTCAGCCGTGACGGCTCCGACCTTTCCGACAATCGTATCAACGCCGTTGCGACAGCACCCGACGGCCGCGTCTGGTTCGCCACGCCGTCGGGGCTGGTCGTTTACAATCCGACAGAGGATGTTTGGCACACATATCGCACCGGTGACGGGCTGGATTCCAATGCCATCCGCGATGTCACCGTGGACTCAAGCGGCCGCGTGTGGGCGCTCTCGTACAGCTCAGAGACGACCCCTGTCGGTGCGCTCAACCTGTTGGAAGGCGATACATGGTCCATGTACAGCGATGAGGACGGCCTGTCGTCGAGGGTGCTGTGGGCCGTTCTCGCCGACAACCAGGGACGCATCTGGGTCGGCACGGGACCGTGGTGCAAAATCACCAGCGGATGTGCGGGCGGCGGTCTGACGCAGTACCAACCCTCAGCCAATTCGTGGCAGGCCTACCGCATGTCCGATTCCCATCTGGTCAGCAATCAGATTACGGCTGTGGCGGTGCAGGACGACGGCGCACTGTGGATCGGAACGCAGGGGAGCGGTGTCAGCCTGCGCGATGCGAACGGGGAGTGGCGCCACTTCACCGAGGAGAATTCTGACCTCGCCTCGAATCTGGTCCGAAGTCTGGCCATCGGTGCTGACGGCAGCGTCTGGATCGGCACGCAGCAATATGTGAAAGATGGCGCCTGGGCCGGCGGCGGCCTGAACCGGTATCAGGACGGCGAGTGGACTATCTTCGACAAAGACAACTCCCCCCTGCCCACGAACGAGGTCAAAACGATTGAGATCGACGCCGATGGTCTGGTGTGGCTAGGAACAGGAGATTTGTACGATGGTTCGGGAGGCGGCCTGGCCGCCTACGATCCCGGAACCAAAGCCTGGACCACCTACACGGTAAACGATGGCCTGCCATCGAACCTGGTGGCAGACATCGCGTTCGATCCAGATGCCGGCGCCGTCTGGGTCGCCACAGCCCCATACAACGTTGGCGGGTCCACCGGCGGCGGCCTGGCTGTCTTTGAAAACGCCAACTGGAGCAGTTTCACAGCGGCGAATTCGGAAATCCCGACATGGAGTGGCGACGATGTGACAGGCGACTTCCGGGCAGTCGTTGTGGACGAAGACGGCAATCCCTGGGCCGGCACGTGGGACAGCATGGGACACCCGTCGCAGACCAAGCCGTATTTCGACGCGATTGTGACCCACCGCGAGAACGGCCAATGGACCGAGACCACCTTCCCACAGCAGGGCTTCATCTCGTCCATGGTGCTGGCACCCGACGGAACGCTGTGGGCCGGCATTGGACAGGACGGCATGGGGGATCAGGCAACGCGGGGTGGCCTGCGAGCACGCATCAATGGCGCGTGGACGGCCGCCACAACAGCCACGAGTCCGCTGGCCGGCAACGACATCACATCTCTGGCCCTGAGATCGAACGGCGACCTGTGGATCGGCACGGTAGACGCCGGCCTGAGCCGGCTGCGGAACGCTCAGCCCGGTCCAACTCCGACGAACACGGCGCCACCGACCGACACACCGGCTCCAACCGACACACCGGGGACACCAGGGCCAGCACCGAGCATCACGAGCACGCCAGTGCCGGTCACACCGACGCCTGGGAATGCGGCGCCGCCGGCCGAGGTGCCAGAGGCGGCGACGATCATCCTGCTTGGCAGCGGCCTGGCCGGCCTTGGGGGTTATGCTGCCTACCGGTGGCGAGCGCGCAACGGTGGGGGCAAGAGCTAGCCGGCGAATCGATCCGTCCCTGCGAGTTGAGAGATTTGCACGCTGGCCGAAGGTCTCCTGACCGAGCCCGTCTCGCCTCGGTCAGGAGACCTTCGGCGATCAAAGGTAAATGCACTGCACGTGGGTGAAAGCTTCACGTTTCACGTCTTACGTTATCACGCGCGACGGGGGCAAGGCCGGAGAAGATCGATGAGAACGCAAACCGTACTGCTGGAGGCGCTGTGCGTGCTCGTCCTGGCCGGCGTTAGCGGGCCGGCATCGGGACTCACTCAGGCCACGCTGACACCCTCCCCGTCGATCACAGCTCTGCCCAGCCCGCCCCCTCCGCCGACAGAGCCGGCTGCCCCTGATGTCAGCGGTACGTGGGATGTCACTCGCAGTTGGTTTCGCCGCTGCTCCAGGTGCGGTGAGCCGGTGATTCGGGGCACAACGTGGCAAATCACGCAGAACGGGCACGAGTTGCGCGTGGATAGGGGCTTACGGGGAACCATCGAGGGCTACAACCTTCAGTTGGAGGGTCTCGAGACGGATGGGTTCGACCGGTTCGATTTCTACTACAGCCGGCTGTACCTGAGCCCCGACGGTCTGAGAATCACAGGGGAATTCGTCGGCTCGGAGACGGTCCAGAATCCGTGCGCGCCTTCGCCCCCCATTGTAACTTGCTTTGCCAGCGCCGGCTACCTGCACGCCATCCGCCGTTCGCCGGTGGCGACGTTACCCCCTCCTCCACCCCCAGAGCCGCCCGTCTCTGAGACACCCCCACCAACGGAGACGCCGATGCCCGTCTCTCCAACGCCTACCGGAACCCCGTCTCCAACCGAGCCGGCGCACGGCGCAGCCGCCATCTCCTCCCGCTACCTGCCGTTCATCACAAGACCGACACCACTATCGAAGCGTTAGCGGTCGTTCATCGGCCACACTACTCAACGCGGCTCGAACCTGACCGGCGGTTTTCCAAACTGAACCCACGAGCCGTTCGCGCCGGCTGGCTGGCCGTGTCCGCCGCGTCGCAAGATACCGCTCCGTCTGTTCGCGCCCACTCGCAATCAGCTCCATTGACCGACTGAAATCGCGAACGGACAGCTCCAAGTGAGGGGGCGGACACAGTTCGATGTAGTGCAACGTGACGCCCTGAGCGTTGGCGACAGACTGACAATCCAGCGCCATTTGTTGCTGCAGCAAGGCAGACATGGCCCGACCGGCAACGTCACTCAGAGAGTGGCCGAGGGGCAGATGGTGAGTCGCCGCCGGCAGATGCAGCGCGTAGATGGTTGTGGCTCCCTTGTCCACCGCAACGCGCAGTGGCAGGTCAGACACAGCTCCGCCATCGACATAGCACTCACCATCCACGCACCACGGCGGGTGGAGCGGCGGCAATGCTGTGCTCGCCATAACCGCGTCTACAAGCCTGTCAGCGGGGTCCTCCCCAAACACGTGCATCTGGCTTGTTCCCAGGTGGGTAGCGACGATGTAGAGTCTGGCGCCTTTCAGATCGGCAAACGTCTCGACGCCAGGTGGCATGTGCCGGCGCAGAAACTGGTAGAGGTTATCATTGGGGAACAGACTGGTCCGTTCTTTCAGCAACCGCCAGACAATCGCCATCCAACTGCCCGGATAGATGTCGTCGCCGGTCACTTCGCCCCACAAGCGCTCTAACTCCTGAGCGGTCGCCGGCGAGGGATCGTGAGCCAGGTACGCAGAGTTAATCGCCCCGACCGATGTCCCGACGAGTATGTGAGGTACGACGCCCCGGGAAAGCAG
The DNA here is from genome assembly GCA_046753605.1 of Anaerolineae bacterium. Lineage (GTDB taxonomy): Bacteria > Chloroflexota > Anaerolineae > Epilineales > JAANWY01 > JBHHTZ01. Next base: position 1,827 of record JBHHTZ010000188.1, on the reverse strand, counting down.
CACCTGTGCTGCTCCGACCTGCAAGGCGCCACGATTGCCCCCACCGCTGAAGACAAATGCGATCATCGTTGATCATCTCCCTCCATCGCCAGTTTGCGCGCGAAAATCAGAAAACCGGTATGGGGCGTCAGTCGATCCTCAGGCCGAAACCGGCCCGGTACTGTCTTGTATGTGCGCAAGAGAAGTTCGCTGACTTCAATGTCAGCCCACGGACCCGATTCCAAGCCGGCCAACAGGTCAATCACCTGATTCGCCGTCGGCAGGATCGCTCCAAAGAATCCCCCATCACGCAAAGCGGCCACCGTCGGCGGCAGGTAGTCCCAGGGTGTCCGCACGTCCAGGAAAACGGTCTCTACCCCTTCTTCATCGAAGCCCTGGCTGATGTCTCGCAGCTTCAAGTCCACTGCGTCAGCCAGGCCGGCCAGCGCCAGATTCTTGGCCGCCAGCCGAAGCATGTCATCCCGCATATCGTACGAATGGATTCGGCCGCCGGGAGATACGTACCGGGCGAGAGCGATGGTCAGCGCCCCACTCCCGGTGCCGGCTTCGATCACACGAGTCCCCGGCACGATGTTCAATTTCATAAGAATGTAGCCAATGTCCTTGGGGTAGACAATCTGCGTCGCCCGGCGGACATTCATCGACAGGTCATGGATCGACGGAGACAGCACCAGAAACGCATGGTCATTATGAGAGCGTATCACCCGCCCCAGAGGCCGGCCAATGATCTCATCGTGGCTCACCTGCCCTTTGTGGGTATGAAACACCGTACCCGGGGACAGATGAACAAAAAACCGCTTCCTATCGTCCGATACAAGTAACACCAAATCGTTTGCACTGGCAATGGACATGCACTACCCCCTTTGCGGAGGATTATAGTGCATCCAGGATGCCCAGGCAACCAACCCCACCTTGGTCAGGTATAGTGGCTCACTTGTTGATTCGATGCTGATGACTGGGAGGTGTCTTACCAGTCAAGTTCGCAACAGTGCATCCGATGGGCGTTTGGCTTTGACAGAAATCCCTCTCTTGCTATAATCGTACGTAGTAGGTGAAGAATACACCTATTGCCACAAAGGAATCTGGAGCGACCAGGGAGCAACCATGAATACAAGTGAGATCATCTTTCTCGTCGAGGAGTCCATCGATGGCGGATTCGAGGCAAGGGCGCTGGGGCAATCCATCTATACCGAGGGGGAAACCCTGGCGGAGTTGAGGATAATGGTGGCAGACGCCGTTCGGTGCCACTTTGAGGAGGCCCAGATTCCTCCAATCATTCGCCTCCACATGGTAAGAGACGAAGTGTTCGCTCTGTGAAACTTCCAAGGGACGTAAGCGGTGATGAGCTTGTCAAACGTCTCGCCATGCTGGAATATCATCCAACTAGACAGACGGGCAGCCACGTGCGCCTGACCAGGAGCAACGACGACGAACACCACATCACTGTCCCAAGCCACAAGACCCTGAAGGTGGGCACGCTCAACAGCATCCTCAGAGATGTAGCAGAGCACTTGCAGATGAGCAAAGACGAGCTCATCCGCACACTGTGGGAATGACATCTGGCGGTGTGTCACAAGCGGGCTCAATCTGCGACGGGCCGTGCGGTTGACAAAAGCGTGAGGGCCGGCTATAATGAGCCTGTGGTTTACTTAACACAACAGAAAGTTTGGCGGTATGTTCGCCAACCTCATGCCACCCGCCCTCTACAAGATATCGCGGTCTGGAAGGGCGCCCACACTACATACTTGTCGTCCGAGCCCCCGTAGCTCAAGGGACAGAGCATCGGCCTTCTAAGCCGACGGTTGCAGGTTCGAGTCCTGCCGGGGG
>JBHHTZ010000187.1:0-7122 GCA_046753605.1 Anaerolineae bacterium | reverse complement strand
GCGATTTACCAGGTCCTTCAGCTTCGCCTTTATCGCCTCACAACGCTGTCCTGAGCCTGTCGAAGGGTCGGCCAGCTTCCCACAGTCGTAGGCGATCACGACATGCCCGTGCTCCAGGTTGTGCACCAGGGCTTCATCGAGTTGCGGCTCCTCGTAGAAGCCGGCGGGGATGGCGCGGCCCAGGTGCCAACCGGACGTCGGTGGGTCCGAGTTATAGTCGGGATGGGCGTCCCCCTCCTTCACGTGGGCGTTACCCTGAATCGGCACGGCCTCGCCAGGCTGGGCGGATGCGGCGTCGGCCGGCGGCGCTGCGCTGTCCGACGCCTTCGGCGTCGCAGCCGGACTGCCGATCACGTTGCGCAGGAAGAAGAACCCGCCTATACCAAGGATGGCTACGACGATGATCAGCACGGGCCACAGCCTTACAGTCGTGCCCTGGGCCGCGCGGGATCGAGTTCGTTGTCGCGCTCGTTTACTACTGGACATCACTCACCTCTGCTCTCACTTTCCACTACCACTGATTTCCCTCTCAATCACTTGTTGAAATACCTCGAAGGGCTGCGCCCCCACCACGGCTTGGCCGTTGATCAGGAACGCAGGCGTCCCTCGCACCCCCATGGATTGCCCCAGCTTCTTTCCCTCGCGGACGATAGCCGTGTACTTGCCTGACTCCAGACAGGCGTTGAAGGCGGCGGTGTCCAATCCCAATTCGGCAGCAAACTGCTTCAGATTCTCTTTGCTGAAGGCTCCCCGATTCTCACCGCCATACTTCTCGAAGTACAACAGGTCATGGAAGGGCCAGAAGGCGTCCTGCTCGGCGGCACACTCACTGGCCTCGGCCGCCCACTCGGACTCCGGTCCCAGGAAAGCGAAATGCTGATAGCCGAAGCGAACCAGCCCTTTCTGCACGTACTGCTCATCAATCTGGCGCGCCGCGCCAGTGGCGAATCGCCGGCAGTACGGTCACTGGAAGTCGCCGAACTCGATGACGGTGACAGGGGCATTGGGATCTCCCTTGAAGTGGCGGGTCTGGGCGACGACGTTATCCAGCCTCGCTTGCGTGCCGGCGCTTTTGGCAGCGGTCTGGGCAGCCTTCGACTGGCCGGCAGGCTGTGAGGCGCTCGTTGGGCCAGTCGCGGGGGCTACAGGCGCAGTCTGGGGCTGTGATGTCACCAGTGGCCGGCCCATGAACCCAATCACTATTCCGAGCATCAGTCCGAAGAATAGGGTGATCAGTGAGTCGAGCCGCACTGTGACTGACCTGGGTTGAGGCTCCGGGTGCTCCGCTACCGGAGTTCCAACCTCGGGATACTCCTCGTTCTGGATCTCAGTTGTTAAATACTCCTCACTCTGCGTATTCATGTCCTCAGTTACCTCCGAACCTCCATCCTGCGATGACAATCATTCTGACCTAGATCAACCAGTACAGGATGAACTCGTTGAACCCCACCAGCAGGAAAATGAGCCCGACCGCCGTCTGGGCCCAGCGGTCGAACCGGCGTGCCTGCCGGAAAAAGCCGCTGGCACTGCCAGCACCCAGGGCAGTCATGCCGGCAAAGAATAGTAGCGGCACGCTGGTCCCCAGAGCGAACAGCGGTGGGTACGCGAACCCGCCGGTTGATGCCAGGGCCAGAGGCACCAGCAGACCGAAGAACAGCCAGAACAGCGTGGGGCAGAAGGCGAAAGAAAACGCCACGCCCAGCAGATATGATCCAAATACGCCTCGGCCGGCTGCCCGGGCCTCAAACCAACTGCCAATGCGCTGGCCGGCGGAGACCTTGAGCTGGATCACCCCCAGCATCATCAGCCCGATGAGGATCAGCAACGGTCCCAGAGCTTTGCGCGCAGCCACGATGACGGGAATAGATGCCTGATTCAGTTGTAACCCCAGCCCGATGACCGCAACGCCCAGCAGGGTGTAGACGCTCATCTTGCCCAGCACGTAGGCGCCGGCCGACAGCGCCATACGATGTGGCTTTTCCACCTCGCGCGAGGTGTAGGCCAGGGCAGCCACGTTGGTGCTGATCTGACACGGGCTGATGGCGCCGATGAGGCCCAGTAGCAGGGCCGAGATGAGAGGCACGTTCAGCGCGTCCGTCAGGTCGCCCAGGGGGCCGGTGAGGGCAATGGACGGTGCGCTGAGCCAGGCGTAGTACTCAGCGACGGGGAGCCGATCGCGCAGAACGAAACTCAGCAGGCCAAGCAATCCCAGCACGCCGGCCAGGATGCTCAGGCGCAGAGCGCGAGGGGATTGAGAGGGGCCTGCACTGAGCCCTTCGTCGGAGCTCAGGACAGGCCCGGTCGAAGTGGTAGCGGTTCCTTCCATCGGTGTGACCTCCTTGTGTGCAGATGGCAGTGACGTCCTCGCTCCGGTCGCATCCCTTCGACGGGCCCCCTTCGACAAGCTCAGGACGCCGCTCAGGGCGGTGCTTCGTCAAGTCCTGGGCCGGACCAGGATTCAGGGGGACCTCAGGGCATTGCTTACGCGATGTAAGACCTTGCGAGTAAGAACGATCTCCTACGCTGTGTAGGAGATCGTTCAGTATAACGCAGATAGCCGGTGAAAAGATACGCCTGCCCCCTGTTCGTTCAATCTCCCTATGCGTGCTGAGTTGGTTGTTATGGAAGATCCTGCAACTAAGCACGGCGGTGGGCCTGGCGACGCCCATTGACTTGTGAGGCTGGAATGCCGGCTCGACGCCGATACCAAAGCAGGAACAGTGACAGCAGAATCAGCCCGCCGGCTACCCACTGGGCGGTGGGGATGCCGGCAATGCGCCATGCGTCCGGTCGCTGTAACTCGACCAGGATGCGACCCACGGGATAGAGGATCAGGTAGATCAGGAACAGGTCGCCCTGCCGCAGTCGGTCGCCGTAACGCCGGGCCAGGAAAAGCAGCACGAGGAAAGCCCCGAGGCTCCACAGCGACTCGTACAGGAAGGTGGGATGGAAGCGGGTCTCCGGTGGCAAATCGGCGAACTGGGGCAGCCGGTGCGCCGCATCGATGCGGATGCCCCATGGCAGGCGGGTGGGATTGCCGTACAACTCCTGGTTGAAGAAGTTGCCCCAACGACCGATGGCCTGGGCCAGAGGCAGTCCGATGGCAGCCATGTCAGCCCACTGCCAGAAGCGGAGGCCGTGGTAGCGGGCGTAGAGGTACAGGCCCAGGGCGCCGCCGGCCACAGCGCCGTAGATGCCCAGCCCGCCTTCCCAGATGGCTATGATCTTGGCGGGGTTCTGCAAGTAGTAGCTCAGGCCGGCTTGAGTGCCGGCGGGGCTGGAGATCACGTGGTACAGGCGCGCCCCGATGATGCCCGAAACGAGCACCACCATCAGCGCATTCCAGACGTGATCGGGGTTCAGGCCACGCCGCTGGGCCTCCAGGCTGGCGATGTAGCCGGCGAGCAGGGCACCGGTGGCAATCAGCAGCCCGTACCAACGGATGGCGAGAGGTCCCACCTGTAAGATAATGGGGTCTGGGTAAATCATCGAATACGCGCTCCCTGTGAATGTCTGCGAAACATGATTACTACATATTGTAGTAGAATGATGAAGTCTTGTCAAACGTTCGAATCGAAACTCAATATCGGTGGTCTGTCAGCACCGGTAGGAGTAGACAGACTGTTTCCATGCCCTGGCTGGTCAGGTTGACGTTGGCGGTCAAGACGACTGCATTCTCGGAAGTCCCGCTCTCCAAAAGCCGGTCATTGTCGGCACGGTACAACGGGACCCCGGTGTCAGGTCTCCCCTGATAGATTTGATGTGCTCGTTCTGAGTAGATGATCGGCCCACTCTCGCCGGCTCGCACCTGCCCATCCCCGAGCGTATACAGCACTTCGCCCAGCGTGCCGGCCCCACGGTAGACACGGCCATCGCGCACCGTCATCAGGATGTTGCCGGCGTCTGCCGGCCCCTGATAGACGTAGCCGTTCCTGACCACAAAGGTCGGTTCCGCTGCGCCGGGCGTCCACAGCTTCACCTCCTGTGACTCCGGCACGACGTACTCGCGCAGGTCCAGCCAGGCGACCGTCGGCACGCCCCGTTTGCCGCTGTCGTCCTCTGCAACCACGATGAGTGGCACTCGACGGCCGGCATATCGCAGGAAGGCGCTGTCATCCAGGCTGGCAATCGCCCATTCGCTCTGGTAATTGTATCGACCATCAACCGGCGACAGGGGGACGCCCGTGCCAGGCGTACCCAGCGTCTCCAGGAACAGTTCTGCCGATGCAATCCGATCTCCTCCACTCCATCGGTCACTGATCAGTGCGCGCACTGTGATCTGCGGTTGATCAACGTCGATGGCGATCCGGCGTGCCTCGGGGCCGCCGGCTACCTGGTAGGGGCGATCGGCTGCCAGGGCGGCGTAGATCAATGCCGGACGCAGTTCCTGATAGAGTTGGTCTTTGAGGTCATAAGGTGGCCAGAAGAACCCGTCTTCCATACCGCCTATCTCAATCGTGAACGAAGGAATACCTAGCTCGCCATAGCTCCAATCTATCTCGTCGCCACTGGTCAGATAGCCGATCCCGGTGGCCGGCATCGCCGTGTACCCGCTGCCGGCCGCCATCCGGTTGGCCAATGCGCTCAGGCTCGCAGCATCCGGTGCAGGATGCCACGTGTACGCCCAAGGGTACAGAATGAGATCACCGTATGAATGCAGCGAAACGAGGATGTCGAAGCGCTGTTCGCGGACCAGATCACGCACAGCCTGGATTTCAGGTTCAGAGAAAGGTGCCTGGCCCCGGTACGTGAGGTTGCAGGGCTCGGTGCTGGAACCAGTCGGCAGGCCCCATTCATAGTCGTAGTTCCGGCTCAAGTCAACGCCGTAGCTGTTGGGTGGGGCACCCTGATTGCAGGCATCGGTGCGATTGGCGTTCTTGCGCCAGTTCTCCATCTGAGCAGCTCGTGCGTGCCCATCCGGGTTTGCCATGGGCATCACCCAGACCTCACGATGGTCGAGCAGCCAGGTGGCGGTCGGGTCCTGGCCATAGCCTTCCAACAGCTCGTCAATGAAGTCCATAGCGATCTCAGGCGTCATAATCTCTCGTGCATGGTGCTCGGCAACGAGGAAGAGTTTCGGCTTGTTTTCAGGCCTCTGAGGGCTGGTCAAGCGGACGACGTACAGGTCTCGGTTAGCCAGACCGGTCTGCTTTTCCCAGGAATCGCCCACATCGACCAATTGGAATAGCGAGGGGTACCGGGCCTGACGTTCGTGGAAGAAAGTCGCCATGTCATCGTAAGTGCGATAGCCGGCCGGGAAGGATACCCACGCCAATTCCGTGACTGGCGTCGGGGCGATACCTTCGGCCTCGAGGACGCGCCATTGGTTCCTGGCAACCGCGACGAGAGCCGTGTTGCCGTCAACCTGCCACACGTCCAGGCCGCTGTCAATCCATGTTTGGAGCTGCGATTGGTCTTTGAAGTGTAAACGGACGAGTTGATCGTCCGGGGCAGCGGCGTGTAGTGAGGCCGGCGACAGAAGCGTAGCGAGCAGCAGCACGAAGCCGGCTCCCCACAACTGACGCAGCAGTTTTGCCAGCACAAGCAACTTATTCCCTGTCCCAGCCATTACCCGGCCTCCTCCTACTCCAATCAGGTTGACCGACGCTCCTGTCGAAGGTCTCAGTCAACAAACGCGGTAGCTATTCACCCTCCCGCAGGTTCGAAGCCTCTCTGACCGAGAATCGCTGCTTCAAGGCCATTTTTCGGATGCAAAATCGTTGCGCATCGCAACCTGCGGGAGGGTGGCTGAGTAGTAACCTTTTTTCTACCACAACCATAGCAGCCCAATGTGAAGCCGACATGAAGCGTCTATGAAGATTTGATGACAACCGCGGATGGACAGCGCGGGAGATAGTAGCGGGCCCTGCCGCCCGTCACCATCGTCGGGCGGCAGGGCTCCTGGTATACGAGGCGCTGGGAGTCCGGGGAAAACAACCCCGCCAGACCCGGTCCCTTGGCAGTTATTGCTTGTTCAGCAGTTCGTAGCCGGCGGCCTTCCAGTCGTTGAAACCACCGTCTACTTCCATGATGTTGGTGTACCCCAGTCCGGCCAGAGCCTTAGCTGCCACCGTGCTCATGCTCCCACTGCGGCAGTAGAGCACGATGGGCGCGTCCTTGTCCGGCAACTGGTCCAGGTTATCCTCAATCTGGTTGAAGGGGATGAAGATGTCTGTCTGCGGCAGCTCCCCCGCGTAGGGGATGTGCACGTTCACCAGGGTGAAGTTCTTGGCCGGCAACATCTCCGCCAGTTGCTGGACGGTGATGTCGGCGTAGCCGTCGGCGTTCCTGGGGAACATTGGCATTGCCATGGGTGTGTGCTCCCCCCTCGCTTCCACGACTGCGGTCATCGCCTGCACGCCGTAGGCCCCCTCGCCCACCGGCACAGTTGCGATAACCTCGCCCTTCGCCACATCGATGATGGAGACCGTCGCCTCGCCGTTGTTGCTGGCGAAGAGCCAGCGGCCATCCTGACTCAAGTCGATCTGCTCGGGGGTCTTGCCCACTGGAATCTTGCTCAGCACCTTGCCGGACACCGCGTCTACCACCGCCACGGCATCCTCTTTGCTCAACGCCACGTAAACCGTCTTGCCGTCGGGGCCTGTCCTAAGCGGAGACGAAGGGCTGACGCGCACGGCGTGGGCACCTTTGCCAACCGGTAGCGTAGCCTTCACCTGGCCGGCCGGTACGTCGATGACGCTCAACGTGCCATCGCCCTTGTTGGTGACGTAGGCGATTTCGCCGTTGGGACCACCTACAGCCAACCCGCGCGGCTTCTTGCCCACCGCGAAGGTCTGCACGACCTGCCGCGTGGTCGTGTCCACGACGGTCATGGTGCTGTTGCCGGACGTGGCCAGGTAGAGCAGCCGGCCATCGGGGGTCAGCTCGCCGTCATGAGGCTCGGGCAGATTGGGGATGATGGTCACCACCTGCCAGGTGTTGGCGTCGATCACGCTAACGGACCCCTCGTCGGTGTTGGTCACGTACACCCAGCGGCCATCCGGTGAGGCAATGGGGTGGGTTGGTCCCTGTCCGACGGCGACGCGGGCCAGCACCTGGCCGGTGGTCGCGTCGATGGCCCACAGGCTGTTAGCAACGGCCTCCTGGTCCACGTCCATCCCC
>JBHHTZ010000186.1:0-7130 GCA_046753605.1 Anaerolineae bacterium | reverse complement strand
CTCGCAGACTCGATTTGCTGTGCAGCCAGTACGACACATAGAACAGCAGACCGGCCGCAACCAGACCGGTGACGCCTTCGATCACCTCTCGGTTTTGGCCGGCGCTGGCTCGGCTGAAAACAGCCTGCAGAACAAACGCGGTAATGAGGCTGACCAGCACTCCAACTACCGCACCGGTCCAGATCCAGCCTCGTTTGTCGCTGTTGCCGGAGCGGTTGAGGAAGGCCAACAGCGCGACAATTACCAACAGCGCTTCCAGTCCTTCCCGCAGGATGATGGCAGCCGCATCGAAGGCGGTGTATTTTGCGCCCGTAGCGAAAGGAGCCAGCGTTTCGCGCAGGCGCTCGATGGCAGCCTCGGCGGAGTGCAGGTCGGCGGGCTGGACTTTCAGCGCGCCAGCCGCCCGGCTCAGCTCAACCTCAATGGCGGTGTACGCTTCCGGCGATTTGGCGGCGATGGCCCCTTCCACGCCTGGCCAGGCCAGGATGATGGCCCCCAGCTCCTCGGCGGCTGCGGTGGCGTTGCCGGCCTCAACGGCGCGATACGCCGCATCCAGGTTTTTCACCAAATCGGCGGGCGTTGCCTCGACAACGCCAGATCTAGAGACGTCGCTCCCCTCGAATTCCTGTGCGGCTTCATCGGCCTCTTTTGCTAAATGCTCGTACGCCTGTTGGACGACAGCCAGGTCGAGAGGTTGTGCCTGCAACGCTTCTTTGACAGCAGAAAGCGCGCTCTCCATCTTGACATAAGCGGTGGGGTCGCTCTCGCGGACTTCGTCTTCAAACGCTCCCCATGCCTCGTGGATTTCCTTATACTCGACCTGCATCTTTGCGGCGTCGCGGTGCTCGGCGGCTTCCGCCCCTTCACGGGCGATGCGGGCCAGGGTGCGTGCTCTCTCGGCCAGCGCCGGCTCCTGGGCCAGCACCGGCCAAGTCGCCATCAGACTGAAAAGCACCAGCAGAACCGGGACAAGCCGGCGTACAGGGAGGATGAGATGCGCCTTTCCCATGAATTCCGTAACTCCTTTCAAGGGGAGATGAACCAGACACCACCCCTTTTTGCAAATCATTCGCAAAAGCATTATAGCAAACGCCCGACCATCCGTCAACGTGGTTTGGTGTCAATTCAATCAGAATTCGGTCAAGATTCGGTCAAATGACACCACAGCCACCCGGCCACCCGGCAACCAGCCACCCACCCATCTAGCCACCCAGCCATCTAGCCGCCCAGCCATCCAGCCACTCAGCCAGCCGCCCAGCCATCCCCCCCCTCAGCCCTGCCGCCGTTCTCCGCCAAGCTGCTCCACCAACTCCTCGGGCGTTGTGACCGGCTGCCGGCAAGCATAGTTCTGACACACATAGGCTGTGGCGCGCCCGTCAAGCATGGTTTTGCCTTCCAACAATGGGATGAGCGTCTCAATGTCCGCGCCGGCATCCGGGGTACGCAGCGCCACCACCTTATTGGGCAGGTATCGAGTGCGAACCACGTCTAAAAAGGCTCCCGTGTCCTCCGCGCCGGCCTGGCCCACGATGGCGATCTCCGGCGGACGCGCCACATAGAAATCCAGTGCTGTCAACATATGCCCCATCGCACGGGGATGTTGCTCCAGAATGTCGCGGACCAGACGGAGGACATCCACGGCACGGCGCTGGTAATCGGGTCGGGCCGTCAGGATGGCCAGGCGTTGCAGTGCATGGGCCGCCACTGCGTTGCCCGATGGAATCGCGCTTTCCAGCAGGTCCTTGGGCCGAGCCACTAGCTGTTTCTGATCTGCACCGGTGGTGAAGAAGCCGCCATTCTCATCATCCCAGAACAGCTCAATCATCTGTTCCGCCAGCTCGCCGGCCATGCGGAGCCAGTGTAGCTCGAAGGTAGTTTCGAAGAGGGCGAGAAGGGCATCGATCAGGAATGCATAATCCTCCAGGAAGCCTGGCTGCCTGGACTGGCCGGCGCGATGTGTGTGGAGCAGCCGGCCGTCTTCTCGCCGCAACGTGGACAGCAAGAATTCAGTCGCTTCGACGGCCGTTTGACGGTAGTCGTGCCGGTCCAGGACCCGGGCCGCTTCGGCGAAGGCGGTGATCATCAGGCTGCTCCATGAGGTCAGGACCTTGGTGTCGGTGGCCGGCGGCACCCGCTGCGCCCGCGCCTGGAAGAGCTTCTGCCGGCTGCGCATCACAACCTCCGACAGTTCCACTTCAGAGACGTCGTGCCGATACGCCACCACGTCAGCGTCGCGCGGTCGGTGGAGGATGTTCTTGCCTTCGAAATTACCTTCCCCTGTTACGCCGTAGTAGTCCAGAATCACATCGGCATCAGGTTGACCCAGCACCTGCACGATTTCGGCCGGCGTCCAAACGAAGAACTTGCCTTCCTCGCCCTCGCTGTCGGCATCCTGCGACGAATAGAAACCGCCGGCCGCGTCCGTCATCTCCCGACGGACATAGCCCAGCGTTTCCTCGACGATGCGGCGATACAGCGGAGCGCCCAGCGCCTGATACGCATGGAGATAGGCTCGCGCCAACAGAGCGTTGTCGTACAGCATCTTCTCGAAGTGGGGCACCAGCCACTCAGCATCGACGGAATATCGATGAAACCCTCCACCGATCTGGTCGTACATCCCGCCTCGAGCCATCTGCTTCAGAGTCTGCTCCACCATCTTCAGCGCGATGGGGTTCTGGGTCCGATGCCCGTGCTGCAGCAGGAATTCCAGCGTGGTCGGTTGCGGGAACTTGGGCGCTGCCCCGAAGCCGCCATAGACCGGATCGTAGTTGCCGCGCAACTGGCGATAAGCCCCCTCCAGCAACGCATCACTCAGCGGACCGTCGCCGGCCTGCATCTGTTGGGTCGCCTGGAGGTGGCCTACCAGTTGTTTCGCAACCCTGGCCACCTCATCCGGCTGCTCCCGATAGGCGGCGGCTACCCCTTCGAGAACCTGCGGGAAGCCCGGTAGACCGTGCCGGGGAGCCGGCGGGTAGTACGTGCCGCCGTAGAACGGCTCGCCATCGGGCGTCAGGAACACGGTCATCGGCCAGCCGCCGCGGCCGGTCATCGCCTGCACTGCGTCCATGTAGATCGTGTCCAGGTCCGGCCGCTCCTCGCGATCCACCTTGATGTTCACAAAATTCTCATTCATGATGCGCGCAATGTCCTCACTCTCGAAGGACTCACGCTCCATCACGTGACACCAGTGGCACGCCGAGTAGCCGATGCTGAGCAGAATCGGCTTGTCTTCGTCCCTGGCTCTCTGCAAGGCTTCCTCCTCCCACGGATACCAATCCACCGGGTTATGCGCATGTTGGAGCAAATAAGGGCTGGTCTCGTTGATCAGCCGATTGGTATACTTGTGTTCTGCTTGTGTTTCCGTCGCATCCATCATTCGCCTCCCGACACCCAGTATTCAGTAACCAGTAAACAGTAAACAGTGATCAGTGATCAGGAGGTGATTATACCCAGCAACAGATGATCACCCAAATCATCATCTATTGCACCTATCCGCTGCCAGTTACTGTTTACTGATTACTGTTCACTGTTCACTGATTACTGTTCACCGTTCACTGGCCTTGTGATTGACATCCCACCACCATCTGGTTATAATGGGGGCGTCTACTCGCCCGTCTGTTCGGTTCAGCCAATGCCCACAGCCAAAGTCGATTACAATCAACACCATCTGCACCGCGTTCGTCACTGGTCCGAGCGCGGCCGGCACGCTCCACTGCGCGGGTTAAATCTCCGAGGGGTTGACCTGCCAGGCATCGACCTGGCCGGCGCGGACCTGACCGGCGCACAACTGGACCTGGCGAACCTGAGCGGTGCGAATCTCGCCGGCGCGATCCTGGTGGGCGCCACGCTGCGTGAGGCAGACCTGGAGAGTGCAGACCTCACCCAGGCCGACCTGTCGCGCGCTTTCTTGAATGGTGGCCGGCTGGTAGAAGCCCAACTCGCCTGTGCCCGACTCACCTCGGCGTGGCTGACCGAGTGCGACGCGACAGCAGCCGACCTGACGCAGGCCAACCTGGCCGGCGCCCACCTGCAGGAAGCCAGGCTGCACGACGCACGGCTGGTCGGCTGCGACCTGACTGGCGCCATCCTCATCGGCGCCGACCTGGCCGGCGCGGTCCTGACCGACGCGGTCCTGAGTGGCGCTACCCTGTGGTGGGTCGACCTGCGCCACGCCCACGGCCTGGAGACGGCTAACTGGCTGAACGCAGACATCAGCCGCTGCAAGCTGCCAGCCGGCTTCACGCCCGACACTTCACAATCGGAGACCAGCAAATTTGCCTGAACTCATCCGCATCGAAGACCTGTACGACATCGAATGGCTGGAAGATCCGCGCGTCAGCCCCGACAGCACATGGATCGCGTACGTGCGCGTCACCCCTGATCGGGCCAAGAACTCCTATCGCCGGGCCATCTGGCTGGCGACGCCCGAAGGCGAGTGCAAGCAGTTCACTGCCGGCACGCACCAGGACCACACCCCACGCTGGAGTCCCGACGGCCAAACCCTGGCCTTTGTCTCCACTCGCAGCGACGACAAACCTCAGATATACCTGATCCCCGTGGACGGTGGCGAAGCCCGGCCCCTGACGTCGATGCCCAACGGAGCCACAGAGCCGGCCTGGAGCCCCGACGGCACACAGATTGCGTTCCTGTCCCGCGTCCACGAAGCCGAGCGGGCCAAAGAAGACGCCAACGGGGCAGAGGAGATGCCGGCGGATCCGTGGGAAGCCAGGCGTCGCCAGGAACAGATCGAGCACGAAGAGCAGGAACGGATCGATCCCCGGGTGATCACCCGGCTGCCGTACCGATCGGGGACGTCGTACCTGGATGGCCGGCGCAGCCACATCTACACGATCTCCGTCGAGGCGGACGAGGATGAACGAAAACCCAGGCGGCTCACGGATGGCGACGTGGACTTTGGCGCGCCGGCGTGGACAGCGGACGGTCAGGCGATTCTGAGTCACACGGCGCGCGATCCCGACAAGGATACCCTGTTCCTTTACCAGGACGTGGTTCGCATCAATGTGGAAGGCCAGGCAGTGGAGCGGCTATCAGGGGACGACGGGTTCACCTGTTTCGCGCCCCGCCCGTCACCCGACGGTCGCTGGATTGCCTACGCCCGGATGCCAGAGGAGCGCCCCCTGGGCTGGGGTCCTCGCCTGGCGGTCATGCCGGCCGGCAGCACATCGGCGGAGGCCCGCGACCTGTCTCTGCCGCTTGACCGCCCCGCTGAGGACTTCCGCTGGTCACCGGACAGTCAGGCTATCCTCTTCAGCGTCGAGGATCGAGGTGACGCGCACATCTACCGCGTGACTGTCAATGGCGGCGAGCCTGAGCGTATCCTGGGCGGAACGCGGTCGATTGAGAGCTTCGACGTGCCGGCGCCGGCTCTCAGCAGCGACGACCTGCCCATTGCCTTCATCGCCAGCACTCCCACCGCCCTGGCGGACCTGTGGATGTACACGGCTGACGGTGAGGAACGCCGGCTGGTCCAGAGCAACGCCGCCTACCTGTCCGAGAAGGACATCCAGGTACCTGAGGAGATCTGGTTCACCGCGCCCGACGGCCAGGAGATTCAGGGGTGGGTCATGAAGCCACCCAGGTTCGATCCGTCTCACAAGCACCCGATGATCGTGGATATTCACGGTGGCCCGCACGTGATGTGGGGTCCCAGCTTCCGAACGCTGTGGCACGAGTGGCAGGTCTTCGCTGCGCACGGTTATGTGGTGTTCTTCTGCAATCCTCGGGGGTCCGAGGGCTACGGCCACGCGTTCCAGGACGCGATCCACGACAACTGGGGCTACGCCGAGGGTTCGGACATCCTGGCCGGCGTTGATCACGTTGTGGCGCAAGGTCATATCGATTCGGATCGCATCTGTGTCACCGGTGGGTCATACGGCGGCTACATGACCACATGGCTCATCGGCCACGATGATCGGTTCGCGGCGGCTGCGACACAGCGCGGCGTTTACAACCTGACGTCGTTTTACGGGACCAGCGATGCCTTTGAACTCATCGAAGTCGAGTTTGACGGCGCCCCATGGTCTGTCACCGATAAGCTTCACCACCACTCGCCGCTGGCCTACGCGCCGAATATTCACACGCCGTTGCTCATCCTGCACGCCGATCAGGACTACCGCGCGCCGATTTCGGATGCGGAGCAACTCTTCGTCGTGCTGCGCCGGCTGGGCCGCGAAGTTCGGTTCGTCCGCTACCCGCGCGAAGGCCACGAACTGTCTCGCTCCGGCGAGCCAAAGCATCGCGTAGATCGGCTGCAACGCATCATCGACTGGTTCGATCAGCATTGCGGGCAAGCTGAGGAATCGGCATCTGAATCTCACCCATGAGGCGAAAGGAACATCCGTTACCGGGAACACGTCGATAAGCAAAGCGATCCCGAAATGAGAGCCCTGCCCCACCTTCCATATCAACGTAGTTTGCGCAAGCTGCTCCATCGCCTGACGGTGCTGTGGGTCGTTATCTACGTGCCGGCCATAGCAATTCTGGCAGCGCGCGGGGAGGTGTTGCGGGGTCTGCGGTGGCTGCTCGACGCCCCGGCGTGGCTCTTGCTGCTCGTTATTCTGCACGGGCTGGTCGTGGCTGCCGGCTGGGGTATCGTCGCCTTCAACTGGTGGGCGGGCCGGCGCCGCCACATCGAGAAACGCATCATCGCGCGGTCCCTGGCTGACCTGCACACCATGCCGCCCGACGACTTCGAGGCCTTTGTGGGCCAGACTTTGGAGGCCAGGGGCTTCAAAGTCTGGGACACGCGCTACTCCGCCGATCACGGCATCGACTTGCAGCTCATTACGCCGGACGGCGCGCCGGCAGTCGCCCAGATCAAGCGCTATAAGAATCACGTGGGGGAGCCTGTTGTGCGCGACCTGTTCGGCGCCATGATCAATGCCGGCGCCGATTGCGCCTACCTGGTCAGCACCGGTGGCTTCTCCGAGCCGGCCCGCGCCTGGGCCGAGGGTAAGCCGATTACGTTGATTGATGGTGAACAACTGTTGCGCATGAACTAGGAGCGCGGTTAGGCAGTAGAGACAATATCCGAAGTTCGCAATCCGAAATTCGCAATTCATCTCCCGGAGGTTCACATGGTGACCCAACCTGACGATCAATCCACAACC
>JBHHTZ010000185.1:0-7164 GCA_046753605.1 Anaerolineae bacterium | reverse complement strand
TCGAGACAACGACCGAAGGCGCGCGCGTCGTCCACGCCGGTTCAGGCGCATCGACCCGCCAGTCTCCAATCTCTGATCTCTAATTCTGCTATGGTCACGACTGCTGCGAAGTGGCGCATTGGTTTTTTGCTGTTCGCCGTCGTGTTCCTGCTGATTGTCCTGCTCGGCCTGGTGGTTCGTTATGCCGCCGACGCCAGGGCCGGCGTTGTCGAAATGACGCCTCCTCATCTGATCCCCAACACCGATGTGAACCCTTTCGGCGCCAACTTCTTCTTGCAGTGGGAGGCGGAGCCGTTCAAACAGGAAAAGACGGTCGAATTGGCGGCGCAGGCTGGCATCGGATGGGCCAAACAGCAGTTCCCGTGGGAAGATATTGAGTTGTCTCCAGGCCAGTTTCGGTGGGACAAGTACGATACTATCGTCGATCTGTATCGTGAGCGCGGACTGGAGGTGATTGCCAGGCTGGATCGGCCGCCGGACTGGACGCGCAGCGATAATCGTTTTCGGGAACGCCCACCGGATGATTTCAACGACTACGGCAACTTTGTTGAGCAGTTCGTCCGCCATTTCCAGGGGCGTGTGCGGTATATCCAAATCTGGAACGAGCCGAATATTTTCCCGGAGTGGGGTGATCAACCGGTGGATCCGGTGGCATACACGCGGTTGCTGGGGATCGCATACCGGCGCGCGAAGGGTGTCGATCCTAACATCTACATTCTGTCGGCGCCGCTCGCAATCAACCTGGAGGACTTTCCGGGGCGGCGCAATCTGAGCGATCTTCTGTTTCTGGAGGAGATGTACCAGGCCGGCGCAGCCGACTCCTTCGATATTCTGTCAGCCAATGCCTTCGGGATGGATCGGCCGCCTGAGGATGCGCCAGAGCCCGGTGTGTTGAACTTCCGACGGGTTGAGCTGCAGCGGGAAATCATGCTGCGGTACGGCGACGGCGACAAGCCGATCTGGTTCAACGAGTACGCCTGGAACGCAGCGCCGGCCAACTTCCCGCCCGAGAAGCTGATCTGGCAGCGGGTGAGCGAGGAGCAGCAGGCCGAGTGGACGGTGGAGGGGATTCGATGGGCGCAGAAGCACTGGCCGTGGGCCGGCGTCTTCAACATCTGGTACTTCCGGCAGATTGGCAACCTATCCCCCGACCGCGCAGATTACTATTTCCGCATGGTTGACGTCGGTTTTACGCCGCGCCGGGTTTACAACACTGTCCGGGAGGCGACAGAGGATATCCGGCTGGCTCGCCCCGGTTATCATCAGGAGACGGCTCCCCCCGTGATCGCCGACGAGAACTGGCGACCACGCATCGAACCTCAGGCGAGCGCCCAAGCCGATGTTGTCGCCAACACGCCCGGTGCGACGCTGAACTTCACATTTGATGGCAATGGTGTCGATCTTGTAGCGCGCACGGGGCCACAGGCGGGCTGGCTGGCCGCGACGATCGACGGCAAGCCGGTGGCCGGGCTGGCGCGGGATGAGGGCGGTCGAAGCATCGTCGATCTGGCGGCGCCGGAGGTGGTCTGGCAATCGCGGATGACGGTGGCGCGGGATTTGCCGGAGGGTCGGCACACGCTGGCGCTTACCCTTTTGGGCAGCGAAGCGGCCATTGACGCCTTTGTGGTGTCCCTTGACAACGGGCCGGCGTTGCCCGTCGTACCTGTGGGAACATGCGTGTTGGGGCTATTGGCAGCCGGCTGGTTGCTGTGGCGCGAGGTCGCGCGGATTGCGGGTAGCCTACCCTGAGAACTGATGATCCCGACTGCTCCCGCCGGATTGCCAAATCCGGCAGGTACGGCCTGGATTTGACAATCCAGGCCGAGCGAGTGGAACATTTCACTGCTTTCGATCTCGATCGCCGAAGGTCTCCTGGCCGAGCCTTCTTGCCTCGGTCAGGAGACCTTCGGCCAACCTCGGAGGTTCTGGAAGTGCCTTATACGAACGCGCTGATGCCAGTCGCTGCCCGGCCAATGATCAGTTTCTGTATCTGTGTCGTGCCTTCGTAGAGTGTGGCCACTTTGGCGTCGCGCAGATAGCGCTCGACAGGGTACTCGTCGGAATAGCCGTAGCCGCCGTGTACCTGGATGGCATTGAGGGCGGCTTTCACCGCCGCTTCGGAAGCGTACCACTTGGCAAGCGATGTCTCACGGGTGTTGGGCACGCCCTTGTTCTTGAGGTGGCCGGCCCGGTACACCAGCAGCCGTGCCGCTTCCGCGTCCAGAACCATCTCGGCGATGAGTTCCTGCACCAGTTGGAAGCCGGCAATGGGTCGGCCGAAGGCCTCCCGCTCCTGGGCATACTTGACACTGGCATTGACACAGCCCTGGATGATGCCTACGCACCCGGACGCGACCCCGTAGCGTCCCTGGTCCAGCGCGTACATCGCAATCTTGAATCCCTGGCCGACCTCACCCAGCAGGTTATCTGCCGGCACGCGCACATCTTCCAGAATCAACTCGGCCGTGTTGGAGGAGCGCAGGCCGAGCTTGTTGTGAATGTCCTGGGTCGAAAAGCCGGGGGTGTCTGTTTCCACCAGGAAGGCGGCAATGCCCCGGTGCTTCAGCGCCGGGTCGGTTTGTGCGAACACCAGCGCCAGGCTGGCGATACCGCCGTTGGAGATCCATATCTTGCGGCCGTTGAGAACCCACTCGCTGCCGTCTTTTACTGCCCGGGTTTGTTGATTGGCAGCGTCGGAGCCGGCCTGCGGCTCGGTGAGGCCGAAGCAGCCGATCCATTCGCCGCCGGCAAGCTTGGGGAGGTACTTCTGTTTCTGTTCTTCGGTCCCGAAGTGCAGGATTGGCAACTCGGTCAGTGACACCTGAACCGATAGCGTCGTTCGTATCGAGGAATCGGCGCGGCCAACCTCCTCGAAGATGAGCGCTTCGCTGATGTAGTCCAGCCCCATGCCCCCGTACGCCTCGGGCACTGTTGGACCCAGAAAGCCGAGTTGTGCCATCTCGCGGATGAGGTCCCAGGGAAAGCTCTCCTGCCGATCGCGCTCCCGTGCGCCAGGCATGATCTCGTTGTCGGCGAATTCCTTCGCTGTCTTCTTTACCATCTCCTGTTCGGGCGTCAGGTCAAAGTTCATATTCTTCCTCTCCTTGGAAATTTGTCAGGTTTTGGTTGACTTCACTCTGAATTGGGGGTATCATTGAGCTATCGACGAAATTTGCCTTGAGACCTGATATATGGATGATTTCCCCTCAATATCGGCAGATGCCATTCGTCTGGTACGGCAACGAATTCGCTGGAAGCCTGGCAAAGCACGCGAGCATTTGGAAAAGCGGATTCGGCTCGGGCACCTTGCTCCGGACACAACTATTGACGAGTACGAGTCCGTCATTGCAGAGGTGGTCTCCGATCCCAGGGCAGATGTATTCGTGTTTGTGTTTGATGATGATCCGTACCCAACGGTAGTTGCCGGCGTTGCTGGACAACGCTGGTTGGTCATGTTTGACTGGGACGGGATCATGGAAACTGCTTTTCCGCCGGATGATGCGGACGAATATCTCGCAGACCCGCAGTTTGTCCGCTTGGGTATTGCAGAGGATATACTCAGATGAACCGTTTGTTGAAGCATTACCGTGCTGATGTTGAGTTTCCTGGCGTGAGTGGTGCAGAACATCTGGAGATGTTGCACATCCGAGACAAGTTGGCTGCACTTGTGGACCAGCTTTCGGATGAAGAACGTGCAGCCTTGGCGAAAGCTGATAGTCGGCTGCTCGAACAAGCTGATATCTT
The DNA here is from genome assembly GCA_046753605.1 of Anaerolineae bacterium. Classification (GTDB taxonomy): domain Bacteria; phylum Chloroflexota; class Anaerolineae; order Epilineales; family JAANWY01; genus JBHHTZ01. The sequence goes on along the minus strand of JBHHTZ010000185.1, from coordinate 3,420 downwards.
CTACGCCGAGTTATCCCGGTTTGTAGACCTGGCCGCGCGGCGTCAGCAGGAGCAGATTCCGCCTTCTCGCTGGTGGTGGTATTTGGATGTACTGGCACAGTTGCCGCCACGTGAGCCCTCGTCCGCTCGTGCCAGGGAGACGGTAGCCGCTGCAATGGGGTAGCTTGCGTTCCAGTACCCAGGGAACAGTGATCAGTAATCAGTCATCAGTATCCACTGATCACTGATTACTGATTACTGATCACTGTTCCCTGAATACGATGCTCTCCTGGACGTTCCACATTCTGTCCCGCTCAGCCGCGTGTTGGTCATCATAGCCGAGAAGGTGCAACGTGCCGTGGATGACCAGCCGGCCCAGTTCGCGCTCGACCGGTTCGCCATATTCGGCCGCCTGGGCCACAGCTCGCTCATAGGAAACGATGACGTCGCCCAGATAGCGCGGGCCGGCGGCCGGAGCCGGCAGCGCAGCCCCTTCGACCTGCGAGAAGGCCAGCACATCGGTCGGGGCGTCGATGCCCAGGTAGTCGCGATTGAGGGTCTGGATCGTCGTGTCATCGGTGATGGTTACTGCAAGGCTGGCCGGCGCATCCGGTGCAACCGAGCTGAGCGTTCGCGTAACGTGTTGCTCAATTTGCTGTGCGTTGACAGCGCCGGCAAACGCCTCGCCGATCTGTACGTCAACCTCGGTCCGGTCACTCATGAGTCGCTCAGCCTGGCGGTTCCTGCTCATACCTCCATCGCTACTTCTCGCTCGGCGGCGGTACGCACGGGCTGGGCCTCCTCGGGATACTTGATCCGGGGGTGGTAGATGCCCTTCAACATGCGCACGAATGCCTCGCGAATGTGGTCCAGGTCTCGTAACGTCAGATCACAGGCGTCGAGTTGACCTTCGGTGAGCCGGCGGTTGATGGCGCTGCGCACCAGGGTATCGATCTCCTCGTTTGTGGCCGGTCGATTCGCCCGCGCTGTGGCCTCCACTGCGTCTGCCAACATGAGGATGGCCGTCTCCGGCGTCTGAGGGCGAGGTCCAGGGTATCGAAATGCCGCCTCGTCCACCGCATCTTCACCACGCTCCTCGCATGCCTGACGGTAGAAGTAGCTAACCAGGGTCGTACCGTGATGCTGAGCGATGAAATCCCGCAACACTGCCGGCAGGCCATACTTTTCCGCCAGCTCCAGCCCGTCGGTCACGTGGCTTATGATGATTTGCGCGCTGGTTTCCGGATCGAGGCGGTCGTGGACGTTTGCGTCCTCGACTTGATTCTCGACGAAGAAGTATGGGCGCAGCATCTTGCCAACATCATGGTAGTATGCTCCGACACGGACCAGCAGGGCATCTGCGCCGACCTGTTGGGCTGCTTGCTCGGCCATGTTGCTGATCAGCAAGCTGTGATGGTAGGTCCCCGGCGCCTTGAGTTGGAGTTGGTGAAGCAGTGGATGGGTGGGGCGTGCCAGATCCATGAGCTGTAACGAGGTCGTGATTCCGAACAGCGCCCCCAGTGCATAGAAGCCGGCAATCGCCAGGCTGGTCGAGAGGCCGGCGTTGGCAACGGCCAGGCTGGCTTGAATCAGGAGCGAGCGCGTTGACTGGTCGATGGACTGGAATTCGAAGGCTGTCACCGCGGCCACGTTCACCAGAGTGACGAAGAAGCCGCCCCACAGGAACGCGTTCAGGCGCTCAATCCGCCAGATGGACAAAGCGGCCACGATGCCTCCAACGAGAGCGTAGACCGTTAGTTCCAGACTGCCGCCGGCCAGGAACCCGACCACGATACTCAACAGCAAGGTCACTGCAAGAGCAAAATGGGGTCCGGCGAGAGCCGAAAGTAACATGGCGGCCCCTGCCACCGGGAACAGATAGGCCAGCAGAGTGTACCCCGGAACCATAAGCTCCGCAGCGGCGGCAAACGCCAGGGTGACGACCACCAGCAGGATCAGCCGGCGCCGGTCCGACCACAGGTCGTGTGTGATCCGGCGCAGATAAAGCCCCGTCACGAGCACGATAACCACCACCAGGAGTATTACACCACCGATGTCATCCCAGCGGACCTGCTCTCTGAGAAGCCCCATCTTCTGGACGGCTTCCAGTTGCTCTGGGGTGACTCGTTCCCCCTCGCGGACAATTACCTCGTCCTTTTCATAGCTGTGTGTCTGGGCTTCGACGGACCCACTTGCGTCAGCGCGCGCTGCGTTGGTGCGCTCTTCATTGTAGAAGCTATTCGGCTTCACGAACCCGCTGGCAAGCGCACTGACGATGGTGGCCTGTGTTTCCGGCAACGCTGGATCGACGGCGTTCGGGATTCTGCGCCGCGCGTCGATGACATCCAACCCCTCGCGGATTGGTTGTCGAAGCACCTCGCTGAGCACCGCCAGTGTGTGGCTGCTGACCACCTGCCAGGACAGATCGTCCAATGCCATTGTGTCGCTGACGACCGCCGCCGGCAACTGGAGTTCGGGCGCCTGATTGATCCATGTTGTCTTTTGTTCCAGCGTGGCGTACGGGTCATGCCGGATGCTGTCGATGTAGTCCAGGACGTTGGCCGCGCGACGGATTTGCTGCTGGGTGATCTTGGGGTCTGCAGGATCATAGACCCTGTTTACGGCGTTGGCGGCTTGTTGACGCGCCCGATCCGTCCGAATGGGGCTTTCGTATGTAATCTGACGAGGCGCACGAATGGTTCGCGGGCTGACCTCACCGGCTTGCAGATTTACGCCCCGCGAGAGGAGTGGCAGCACCAGAACGGTGCTGATGCCGGCGATGAGAACGACGCTCATCAGGCCGGAGACGAGAAGGTTTACCCACCGTCGCGATTCCTGGGAACCGTCCTTCTCGCGGGACCGCCCCTCGTTGTTGCGTTTCCCCGTGGTCATGCGTTTTCTCCTTTGGGGAAAGGGAGCCAAACAAAGCTGGATCTACCGCGTCTCCAATCCCGATCCCCGATTCTACTGGCTCAGCAGCCGTCGGACCACCTGGTTAACCAGACGTCCATCGGCCCGATCCCCGAACTCGGCCATCAGGGGCCGCATCACAGATCCGAATTGCGCCATGCTCGTCGCGCCGGCTTCAGCGATCTTGGCCTTGGCGGCCGTCTCGATCTCTGCCTCCGTCAGTTGGCGCGGCAGGTAACGCATGAGGACTTCCAGCTCAGCCCGCTCTCTGGCTGCAAGGTCCTCTCGCCCGCCTTTCTCGAATTCGGCGATGGAGTCGCGGCGTTGTTTGGCCTGCTGGGCAATTATCTGCTGGATGTCCGTCTCCGTGAGTTCCGTTGCGCCCTCGGCTTTTTCCGCATTCACGATGGCCGCCCGGGCCATGCGAATGGTGGACTTGCGCACCTCGTCTCCTGACCGCATGGCGTCTTTCAGGTCAGCCATCAGTTGTTTACGTAGTCCCATCTTTGCCTCCCGGATAACGGGAATTAG
>JBHHTZ010000184.1:0-7170 GCA_046753605.1 Anaerolineae bacterium | reverse complement strand
CCGACAGGGTTGCGCTTGAACGGCATGGCCGACGAGCCTACCTGCGCCGCGCCGAACGGCTCGAACCATTCGTGGGCCAGCGGCGATTGCAGCAATCGCAGGTCGAAGGCGAATTTGTAGAGGGAGCCGGCCAGGCCGGCCAACGCGTTCAGCACCAGCCAGTCTTGTTTCCGGGGGTAGACCTGCGTGGCGACGTCGAAGGCTTCCAGACCAAGGGCATCCATCACCAGCGCCTCCAGGTCTGCCGGCGTCACATCGCTGCCGGCCAGCAACTCGGCGTAGGAGGCCGATGTGCCGGTCGCGCCTTTGATGCCCTTGCCACGAATCCCGTCCCGCACCCGCCGCAACTCCTGGAGATCGATCAGCAGGTCCTGTGCATACTGCGCCAGCCGATACCCGACGGTGGTAGGTTCAGCCGGCTGCAGGTGAGTAAATCCCATGCACGCGACGTCGGCCCAGCGGTCGATCTGGCCGGCCAGGTCGCCCAGCAACGCCGTCAGCCCGTCGATGATCAGGTCGAGGGCCTTGCGGATTCGGAGTGCATCGGCGTTGTCCAGGATGTCAGTGCTGGTCGCGCCCAGGTGGATGATCCCGCCGCCCACCGGGCACTGCTCGGCGAAGGCGCGCACCTCGGCCATCAGGTCGTGGCGAATCTCGCGCTCGATCTGGTGTGCCCGCGCAATGTCAACGTCCTCCTGGTGCGCGCGCAGGTCGGCGACCTGTTCAGCGGTGACGAGGTGGCGTCCTGAGGCTCTCGAAGGGCCGGCGGCCTGTTGCGCCTCCGCCAGAGCAACCCAGATGCGGCGAAACAGCCGGCGGCGATGCACCTCGGACCAGATGTGGCGCATCTCCGGGCTGCCGTAGCGCCAGGTGAAAGGGGATAGAAATGTTGTGTGATCAAACTGGGTGGTCATCTTTCGACTCCATTTTCATGTCATTCTAGCTACTGCCAGTATACGGCAGATTTCCAGGCCCGTCAACACATACTCGCTCCTTGCCAACATCCCAGACTTCGAGTACGATTGAGATGTAGCAGTCAAGCATTAGTTTTCGCGAGGTAGCCATGCGTTTTCGAGTATCGATTGCCATGATCTTGGTCCTGGCATTGACGGCCTGCCAAGGGGCCAGCACGCTGCCGGCCACCACGCCTGCGCCGCCGGCGCCTCCTTTGGCCGGCAGTGCAACCACCGAGACGCCGGCGCCCCCAAACCGGACAGGCACACCCAGACCCACCCAGGAGCAACCGCCCATGACCGAGATCCCCCTGGACCTAGACGAGGCCAATGTGATGTTTGTCAAGGCCACCCAGTCCCAAGACGGCGACTGGCGTTTCGACGTCACCGTTCGACACAACGACGAAGGCTGGGACCACTACGCCGACGGCTGGGACGTGGTGACGCCGGACGGTGCGGTGCTCACGGCCAGGGCCGGCGACGCCTTCACCCGGCTGCTGTTGCACCCCCACGAGACCGAACAGCCATTCACACGTTCACAAGGTGGGCTCGCGATCCCCGATGGCGTGACCAGCGTGACGGTACGTGCTCATTGCAACGTCCATGAGTACGGCGGTCGCGAAGTCGTGGTGGATCTGACAGTCGCGGAGGGGCCAGATTTCCAGGTGGTGCGCCGGCCATGAGGGGCCTGGGTAAGAGATCTTTCATTGACTACATCTATTTAGTAAGTGACCGGTGGGGTCGATCTGTTACACAGAATGTGGGAACCCAGGAACTTCCTAACACCAGCTCTTGTGGTTGGGCTATAGCAGGCAAAGATCATTTTGCCGCGTTTGACGTGACTGACGATGTCTGGTATAATAGCCTGCACCGAACAAACAACCAGCTATTGTGTCGACCAGGATGTCGGCAATCCATCTCTCGGAATGGGCCTGGCTAAGACAACACACTCGCACAGAAGACGTCAGGAGGACACCATCGGGTTGTAGGTCAGACAACCGCACTCGAAACACAATCGAACCTTAACAACCGACCCACGGTCATCTACCGGGGTCGGTTTTTGTTTGTTCGGAACAGTCTCGTATCCTGCCACGTTCTAGACTACAACAAAGCCATTTGGCAACACATACACCCCGGCGACCTGCATGGCCCCATCGTCCCACTATCCCGTGGCCCGGATGGGGCTTTTTGCACCCGCCATTGGACATCAACCTTCGGTTACGAACCTGTCCGCGTACACCGATACAGGGAGGTATATTGAATGTCAAATACAGAGAAGGTACAGACCCAGAACAACGGACGGCCTGACGGCAAGTCTGTTATCCACATGATCAACCAGTTGCAGGACACAGAGCGATTCAGGGGTCAGCACTGGGAAGGCGCTTTCGAAGAGTATCTGGACATCGTCGCCAACAATCCCAAAGTCACCCGGTCCGCATTTCAGCGGCTGGCCGACATGATTCTGTCGTACGGAACAGAGGAATACACCGAGAACAAGGAAACCATCATCCGCTACAAGTTTTTTGATGATCCCATTGACAATGGCAGAGATGCCATCTACGGGCTCGATCGACACCTGATGGAACTGATAGACGCGTTCCACTCGGCTGCCCAGCGCTATGGCACTGAGCGGCGTGTGCTCCTCCTGCACGGACCCGTCGGCAGCTCCAAGAGCACCATCGTCCGGCTGCTGAAAAAGGGGCTGGAACAGTACTCTCAAACGCCAGAAGGCGCATTGTACACCTTCGGCTGGGAAACCGAAGAGGACCGCTTTGACTGCCCGATGCACGAAGAACCGCTACACCTGATCCCGCGTCGCTTCCGCGACGACGTTCTGGCACACCTCAATAAAGACCTGCCACCAGCCGATCACATCCACATCGAGGGCGACCTGTGCCCGGCTTGCCGGTTCGTCTTCAAGCGGTTGCTGGAGGAATACGATGGCGACTGGACGCAGGTTGTCGGCCACGTCCGCGTGAAGCGACTTATCCTGTCCGAGAAAGATCGTCGCGGCATTGGCACCTTCCAGCCCAAGGACGAGAAGAACCAGGACTCCACAGAACTCACCGGCGATATCAACTATCGGAAGATCGCCGAGTATGGCTCCGAGTCCGACCCCCGGGCTTTCAACTTCGATGGCGAGTTCAACATCGCCAACCGGGGACTGGTGGAGTTCATCGAGGTGCTGAAGCTGGACGTGGCGTTCCTGTACGATCTGCTGACAGCATCGCAGGAGCACAAGATCAAGCCCAAGAAGTTCGCGCAAACTGACATCGACGAGGTTATTATCGGTCACACCAATGAGCCGGAGTATCGCAAGCTCCAGAACAACGAGTACATGGAAGCGTTGCGAGACCGAACGGTCAAGATCGACCTGCCCTACATCACGCGGCTCGATGACGAGATCAAGATTTACGAGAAGGATTTCAACCAGGGACAAATCGCCTGCAAGCACATCGCACCCCACGTTCTCGATCTGGCTGCGATGTGGGCCGTGTTGACCCGGCTTGAGGAGCCCAAGCACGCCGGCCTCACTCTGCTCCAGAAGATGAAGCTCTACAACGGGAAGGCCCTGCGTGGCTTTACCGAGGATTCGGTCAAGGAGTTGAAGGCCGAGGCGCAGCGGGAAGGGATGGAAGGCATTTCGCCCCGCTACATCCAGGACAAGATCTCCAACGCTCTGGTTAACTCCAGAAGCCAACGGCGCGACGAGGCTGGTGACCCACGCTATCCCGACGGCTGCGTCAACCCGTTCATGGTGCTGAGCGAACTGGAGGCCGGCCTGCGGCACCACTCCCTCATCAACAGCGAGGAGCAGCGCCAACACTTCCGCTCCCTGCTGGCCGTGGTCAAGGAAGAGTACGAGGACATCGTCAAGAGCGAAGTGCAGCGGGCCATCACGGCCGACGAAGAAGCGATTCAACGCCTGGCAGCGAACTACATCGACAACGTACGGGCCTACACCCAGCGGGAGAAGGTCCGCAACAAGTTCACCGGCCAGGACGAGGAGCCGGATGAGCGGCTGATGCGATCGGTCGAGGAGAAGATCGACATTCCCGAAAGCCGCAAGGACGATTTCCGGCGCGAGATCATGAACTACATCGCGGCGCTGGCGCTGGACGGGAAGAGGTTCCGCTACGATTCCAACCCACGGCTCCAAAAGGCGCTGGAACTCAAGCTGTTCGAGGATCAGAAAGACAGCATCAAGCTGACCAGCCTGGTCACCAGCGTGATAGACCAGGAAACCCAGGAGAAGATCGACGTCGTCAAGAGCCGCATGATCAACAACTATGGCTACTGCCAGGTTTGTGCGACCGACGTGTTGAACTACGTGGCCAGCATCTTCGCTCGCGGCGACGTCCGGGACATTCGGAATTAGCGTATCATGGTAGCCAAGATCGAGCGAGACAGCCGGCGATTCAAGAAGGTCGTCCGCGGCCACATCAAGAAAAACCTGCGCAAGTACATGTCGCAGGGCGAGATGATCGGCCGGCGGGGCCGGGACGTGGTGAGCATCCCGGTCCCGCAGATCGAGCTCCCGCGCTTCAAGTTCGGCCACAAACAGACCGGGGGCGTGGGGCAAGGCGAAGGCGAGCCTGGCACGCCCCTGGGTCCGGCTGAGGGCGAAGCGGGAACAGGCAAAGCCGGCGACCAGCCGGGTCAGCACATCCTGGAAGCCGAGCTGACCTACGAGGAGTTGGCCCAGTTGCTAGGCGAAGAACTGGAGCTGCCGAACATCGAGCCCCGGGGGCAGGAGAACATCATCTCGGAGAAGGACCGCTACACCGGGATCCGTCGGGTCGGCCCTGAGAGCTTGCGCCACTTCAAGCGCACCTACAAAGAAGCCTTGAAGCGCCAGGTGGCATCAGGCACATACGACCCGGCCAACCCACGTATCATACCGATTCGGGAGGACAGGCGCTATCGCTCGTGGAACGTCAAGCACCTGCCGCAGAGCAACGCCGTAATCATCCACATGATGGATGTGAGCGGCTCCATGGGTGACGAGCAGAAGGAGATGGTCCGGCTGACGGCTTTTTGGATCGACACCTGGCTGCGGTACCAATACCAGAACATCGAAACCCGCTACATCGTTCACGATGCTGCTGCCAGGGAGGTCGATGAGCACACGTTCTACCATCTGCGCGAAAGCGGCGGCACACTCATCTCATCGGCCTACACACTGTGCAACAAGTTGATCGACGAGCACTACGACCCGCAAGAGTGGAACATCTACCCGTTCCACTTCTCCGACGGCGACAACTGGGGTGGTGATGACACCCGCAAGTGCATGGAGATCCTGGAAGAGCATCTGCTACCCAAGTCGAACATGTTCTGCTACGGCCAGGTGCGCAGCTACTACGGCAGTGGCGAGTTCATCACCGACCTGGAAGAGTCCTTCTCGAACGAGGAGAAGCTCGTCCTGGCAGACATACCTGATCGAGATGGCATTTACGACGCAATTCGGACGTTTCTCGGCAAAGGCAAATAAACAGTGATCAGTGATCAGTAAACAGTGATCAGTAATCAGTAATCAGATTTTGGCCGCCGATCACTGATCACTGATCACTGATGACTGTTCACTGGACGTTCGCGAATATCTATCGACAAGAAGAGTATTGTAGCCATGACAACAGAACTGCCGGCCTCTTTGGCCAAAGTGCGTGACGAGATTCGAGAGGTGGCCATCGACTATGGCCTGAACTTCTTTGAAGTCATCTACGAAATGTTGGACTTCGATCAGATGAACCAGGTAGCGGCACTTGGTGGCTTCCCCAACCGCTATCCGCATTGGTCCTTTGGGATGGAGTACGAGCGGCTCAGAAAGAGCTACGCCTACGGGCTGCACCGAATCTACGAGATGGTGATTAACAACGACCCGTGCTACGCTTATCTGCTCGTGTCCAACGAGGCGGTGGATCAGAAGTTGGTGATGGCACATGTCTACGCCCACTCCGACTTTTTCAAGAACAACCTGTGGTTCGCGCACACGAACCGCAAAATGATGGACAAGATGGCTAACCACGCCACGCACATCCGCCGATACATGGACCGCTTTGGCGAAGACGAGGTCGAGGACTTCATTGACGTCTGTCTCTCCATCGAGAACCTGATCGACCCGCACCTGCCAGGGATCCGCCGCCGGCCAATTCCCGAACCCGAGGGCGAAGAAGAAACCGCAGTGGTTGAGCACCGGCCGGGGGAATTGCCGGCCAGGGAGTACATGGACTCGTTCATCAACCCGCCGGCAGTCCTGGCGGAAGAGGCCAGGCGCGTTCGCGAAGAGCATGAAAACCGCAAGACGCGCTTCCCGGCCGATCCGGAGCGCGACGTCATGCTCTTTCTGCTGGAACACGCCCCGCTGGATACCTGGCAGCAGGACGTGCTGGCCATCCTTCGCGAAGAAGCCTACTACTTCCTGCCACAGCGACAGACGAAGATCATGAACGAGGGTTGGGCATCGTTTTGGCATAGCACCATCATGACACAGTCGGGCGTGATGACCGACGCGGAAGTGATTGACTACGCCGATCATCACTCCGGCACCGTGGCCGTGCATCCGGGCCGGCTTAACCCATATAAAATGGGTATGGAGTTGTTCCGGGATATCGAGGAGCGCTGGGACAAGGGGCGCTTCGGTGCGGAATACGAGCAATCCGATGACCTGCAGGTGAAGGCCAATTGGGATCAACAACTCGGCTGGGGACGACAGAAGGTCTTCGAGGTGCGGCGGATCTACAACGACCTCGGCTTCATCGACACGTTTCTGACCGAGGATTTCGCCCGCCGGCACCGGATGTTCACCTACGGCTACAACCAACGCCGGGAGCAGTTCGAAATCGAGAGTCGGGAATTCGAGGAGATCAAACAAAAGCTCCTTTTCGCGCTAACCAATGCCGGTCAGCCAATCATCCGGGTCCAGGACGCCAACCATAGCAATCGTGGGGAGTTGCTTCTTTCCCACGAACACGGTGGCATCGATCTGGAGCCAGACTACGCCAGAGATACGCTGGAAAACATCTACAAAATTTGGAGTCGTCCAGTTCACATCGACACCGTCGGCGAGGAGCAGCCAGAACGGCTGACTTTCGATGGCCGTGATCATCGGTCCCGAAAGTTGAGCTAGGGAGCCGGGGTGCACGGGAGCAGGGGAGAGGAATGGTTTGATCGCCGAAGGTCTCCTGACCGAGGCGAATCGGGCTCGGTCAGGAGACCT
>JBHHTZ010000183.1:0-7196 GCA_046753605.1 Anaerolineae bacterium | reverse complement strand
GATATTGGGTATTGGATATTGGGTATTGGATATTGGGTATTGGATATTGGGTATTAGATATTGGATTCTTGCCGAGTGCAACCAATATCCAATACCCAATACCCAATATCCATCTAAACCTGATGCCACCATAGTCGATTGTCTTCCAGCCACGGCGCGACACGGCTCTCCCGCGTGAGGTGGGCCAGGTACGCCGCGACGGTCGTCTGCATGAGATAGAACTGCGGGATGTTCGCGAAGTGCAAATCCAGCAGGTCGGCGACGCGCGCCAGGACCTCGCTCAGTTCGCCGGCCGGCGAGCACGCCAGGTGTACTGCCTCTATCGCGCGCTCAATGGCCGCGCGGTTGGCATCGGCCAGGGCGTCGATCTCTTCGGTTGGCTCGCCGTGGGCCGGCAGGTACACCCGATAGTCGGTCTTGCGCAGCCGCTCGATGCTCTCCAGTTGCTGAGCGACGTCGGCGGTGAACGGAATGCCGTACTTCTCCAGAATCTGCGGGCCGAACAGCCCGTCCGCGCAGTAGCACACACCCTCGTACCCGACACCTACCATGGCCGGCGCGTGGCCCGGAATCGGGATAATCTCCAACCCGACGCGGTTGATCTCCACCACGCCCGCCTCCAGGGTGAATTCCACGGGCGAGGCCGGCGCCATCAGCCATTTGTCGCGCAGCGGCTCAATGGGCATGGCCCCGCCGAAAAGGTAGAACGGCTCCAGAATCGTGTTGCTGATGATGGCCGACTCGAAGGCCGGCGCATACACCGGGATGTTCAGATTCCGAACCAGGTAGTCGTTCCCGCCACAGTGATCGGCATGGTGATGAGTCGAGATGATCGCCCGCGGTCGCAAGCCGACGACGTTGCACGCCTTGACAATCTTGCGCGCGTGGCTCTTGTCGCCGCCGGCGTCGATCAGGATCGCCCCATCCTTCGGCGTCGCAATGACACCCACGTTGACTGCGCCGGGCAGGTAGAAAGCTCGGGGGCAAAGTTCGACAAGGGTGCTCATGGCTGCTACTATAACACAAGGGAGCACGCCTGTCAAAGCTTGATGTGAGACAAACGGTGGAGCGATTCCAGGCAAAGATGGCACGTCTCTCAGGAGACGTAGCATGAAGGGGAAGGGTAACAAGGAGACCTGGATACGAACGAAGATCCGCAAGAAGTCAGACTTGTTCCTGAGCCAGCCGCTCCATCACCCATATACGAATCAACGTCTGGTAGCCAATGCCCTTGCGCTGCGCGATTGTCTTCAGACTGTCAATGACTTGAGAGTCCAAGCGCAGCGAAATCTGTTTCTTAGCCGGACGGGCATCCACGAAGGTCACGTCCACCCCTTCCGTCTCATCCAGGAAGTCCGTAGAGTCGTGGGTATCCCAGAACTTCGCTTCTTCCAAATCGCTGGCAAATTTAGACAATTGAGACATCCTATACCTCACTTGCGCCCGTCGTAACGGCGCTCAGATGACGTTATGTCGCGTGCAGAGATGACTTTGATGCGATGGTCCACCCAGGTGAAGACAACAAACAGGTATCGGCCATCATACGATCGGCCATACAACAAGTACTTGCCCGATGACGCCTTGCGCACCTTGTAAGGCGTGCTGAAGAAAGCTTCCTCTGCCTCCTCAGGCTCCACATCGTGCTTCTCTATGAGTTTCTCGACCACCCAATCCAGCCAGATAAAACCTTCAATACGCCGCTTCACAGGTCATCTCCCCCCTGGTGTGTATCCCATGCACAGTACTCCTGTTTCCACGGACTGTCAAACGCGCCAACCAGACAACATACGGATTTCTACGTCCATTGCCCGCACAACCAGGCTAGCTTCGACGCGTGTTGCGATTTTTGACAAGAACGGGCGTTGCGTGTATAGTTGCCTGAAGACAGATTATGGTATCAGTCAACATGTCCGGGTGGGACACTCTGAAGCACGAAAATGCTAGATGGCTGATGGCTTGTTGGCTTGCAGAGTGCTCAGCCATCCATCTAGCCAACCAGCCAACTATTCTCGGAGCAGGAGATGAGATTGAAGGAGCTTCCCCCGCTGAGCCGGCAACTGCCGCACGGCGTCAAGGACCTGTTCTTCGACGAAGCAGCTAATGTCGCCGAGATTGAGACGCAGATTCGCAACCTATTCCCCCGCTGGGGATACAGCCAGATCATCCCGCCCACGTTTGAGTACTACGACAGCTACGCTGCCGGCGCCGGCCAAGAGCTGCGCGAGCAGATGTACCGGCTGTTCGACCGCGATGGGCGCACGCTGGCCCTGCGCCCTGACCTGACGATCCCCACAGCACGTATCGTCGGCGCCAAGCTGTACGACGAGCCTCTGCCCCTGCGCTTCTTCTACATCGGCAATATCTTCCGCTTCGAGGAACCCCAGGCCGGCCGGCAGCGCGAGTTCACCCAGGCCGGCATCGAACTCATCGGCGCGGCCACCCCGGAGGCCGACGCTGAGGTGTTGGCGCTGGCTATCAAAGCCCTGCAGGCTATCGGCGTGGCCAACTTCAAGATCAGCCTGGGACAGATGGCCTACTTCCGCGCCCTGTTGACCGACCTGGAGCTCTCTCCAGGAGACGTAAGCCGAATTCGGATCGCGGTGGACAGACGAAATGTCTCCACGTTGACGAGACTGCTTGAGGAACTGAGAATCGCGCCGGAGACGCGGAAGGCGATTGCAGCGCTGCCGAGGCTGGTAGGCGGACCGACCATTCTGAAGGAAGCCCACGGACTGGCCATCAATGCACGAGCGCGAGAAGCTCTGGAGCGGCTGGAGAATATCTATCAACTGCTCCAACAAAAGGAACTGGCCGGCTACATTCTGCTGGACCTGGGTGAAGTGCGCGGGATGGACTACTACACCGGCATCACCTTCGAGGGGTTCGTCCAGGGCCTGGGCTTTTCCGTCTGCAGCGGCGGGCGGTACGACGACCTGGTCGGGCACTACGGCGCGTCGCTGCCGGCCGTCGGATGGGCGCTGACGGTTGACCGGATCCTGCTGACTCTCAAAGAACGCGGCCGCGACCCGGCCCAGGTCGCTCCAGACGCCGTGGTTGCCGACTGCCATCATCCAGCCTGCCGCGGGGCAATCGACGACTTGCGATCCCAGGGCCTGCGCGTGGAATATGACGTGCTCAGGCGATCCAATGATGATCTCTGCACGTACGCGGAGAAACGCGGCATCCCGCAAGTGCTGGCCTGCAGCGGGCCGGGGGAGCTGCGTGTGTTCTGGAAACAGACAACGGATCTCCAGGCAACATGACCAGCGGCGGGGTGGATGGCTGGATAGCTAGATGGCTGGATAGCTGCGTGCTATTGCGCGAGCCAACAAGCTATCCAGCCATCCAGCCAACCGAGAGACCGCAAAACATGAGAACGAGACAAAACACAAGACCACTCACGGTTGCCGTCTCGAAAGGCAAACTGCTAGCTGAAACCGTCGCGCTGTTCGAACGCGTCGGCTACACCGTGCCCGACCTGCAAAATGGCCGGCGTCTCATCGCCGGCGACGCGGACGGCGCCCTGCGCTTCCTGCTGGCCAAGCCCGACGATGTTCCAACTTATGTCGAGCATGGCGCGGCCGACCTGGGCGTAGCCGGCCTGGACACCGTGTTGGAAAGCGGGGCCGACGTCTATCAGCCGCTGCGGTTGGGCTTTGGCCGATGCCGGCTGTCTGTAGCTGCGCCCAGCGACCTTGGAGATCGCCCGCTGCGCCTGCGGCCCGACGTGCGGGTTGCCACCAAGTACCCACGCCTGGCGCGAGACTACTTCCTGGGTCGAGGTCTTTCCGTTGAGATCATCGCCTTGCGGGGGTCTATCGAACTCGCGCCGGTCGTCGGCCTGGCCGATCTCATCGTTGACGTCGTCGAGACCGGCCGCACGCTGCGCGCTAACGGTCTGGCGGAACTGCGCGTGATCATCGAATCAGAAGCCGTTCTAATTGTGAACCGCGCGACCCACAAGCTGCGGTTGGATGAAGTCAACCAGGTGATGGATCGATTGGAAGAGGCGATCCCTCGGCCATCACCGGGCGAGGCATCGGGCATCGCACCGGAAAGCGAGCCACTGTGGACATCAAGCAAACACTGAAACAACTCACCGAGACCGAGGGTGTGTCGGGCTACGAGGACGCACTGCGGGGTCTGGTGACCGACCTGCTGAGCCCCGTGAGCGACAGCGTGCGCCGCGACACCCTGGGCAACGTGATTGCTGTCAAACATGGCGCCAAACCCGCACCGGGCCGCATCATGCTCGCCGGCCACATGGACGAAATCGGCCTCATCGTTACCAAGCTGGACAAAGGCTTCCTGCGCTTCACCCAGGTTGGCGGGTTTGACCCGCGCGTGCTGCCCGGACAGGAGGTCATCGTCCACGGCCGCGAGCCGCTGGCCGGCCTCATCGCCAGCCGGCCGCCCCACGTCCTGTCCGCCAGCGACCGCAAAAAGGTCACGCCGATGCACGAGCTGTTCATCGACGTCGGCATCCCCGAAGACAGGCTGGCCGAGACGGCATCTGTTGGCGACCTGATCACCATCAAACGGGACCTCATCGAGCTGAAGAACGGCTTCGTGGCCGGCAAAGCCATGGACGATCGGGCATCGGTGGCCGCCATCATCGCAACTATGCACCAACTGCAAAGCCTGCATCACACGTGGGATGTCTTCGCCGTCGC
This sequence comes from Anaerolineae bacterium, assembly GCA_046753605.1. Taxonomy (GTDB): domain Bacteria; phylum Chloroflexota; class Anaerolineae; order Epilineales; family JAANWY01; genus JBHHTZ01. The sequence continues at coordinate 2,523 of JBHHTZ010000183.1, read as the reverse complement.
CACGGTCCAAGAGGAAGTTGGTTTGAAGGGCGCCACGACCAGCACCTACGGCGTAAACCCCGACGTTGGCATAGCCTTGGATGTCACATTTGCCAAGCAGCCGGGTGTCAACGATGATGAAAGCGTTGCGTTGAACAAAGGGAGCAGTATTGCCTTCGGACCGAATATCCATCCCCGCTTATTCGAGAAGCTGGTAGACGTTGCTAAACAGCACGAGATTCCGCATCAGGTCGAACCGATACCAGGCGCAACTGGCACAGATGCGTGGGCCATGCAGGTGACCCGGGCCGGCATTCCCACAGCCCTGGTCGGGATTCCGGTGCGCAACATGCACACGTCGGTGGAGATGCTGGCGATCAAGGACGTCGAGAGGACAGGCCGGCTCCTTGCACATTTCGTGAGCACACTGGACGACAACTTCCTGAAATCGTTGAGGTTGGAGTAATCAACACGCCTTTCGCCTATTCTCGGAGCAACACATGGAACTACTGAAAGCACTATCAGACGCAGAGGGCGTTTCCGGCAACGAGGCGCCCGTGCGAAAAATCATCCGCCAGGCGATTCAAGATCATGTGGACGAGATTCGGGTGGACAACCTGGGCAATCTAATCGCCCGAAAACAGCCGGCCAACCGACCCGCCAACCTGCGTGTCATGGTCGCGGCCCACATGGACGAAGTCGGTTTCATGGTGGTAAAGATCGACAGCGACGGCCTGCTGAAGTTTCGCACCATCGGCGGCATCGACCCGCGAATCGTGATCTCCAAGCCGGTTCGCGTCGGCGGCGATGGCGTGCCCGGCATCATCGGTGCGAAGCCGATACACCTGATGGACCACGCCGAGGCGAGCAAAGTGTCGGACATTGATAAGATGGCGATCGACATCGGCGCTACAAACGAGGAAGATGCCACGAAAAGCGTCAAACGTGGTGACTATGTCAACTTTGACACGCGCTTCAGCCAGGCCGGCGATTTGGTCAAAGGCAAAGCATTCGACGATCGGGCCGGCTGCGCAGCGCTGGCGGCCCTCCTCGATGAAGACTACCCTTTCGAGCTGGTGGCCGCTTTCACCGTCCAGGAAGAGCTTGGGCTGCGCGGGGCACGCGTCTCGGCCTACGAGATCGATCCAGATGTGGCCTTCGTGCTGGAAGCCACTGTCGCCGACGATCTGCCGAAGGACAAAGACACCAGCCCCACGACAGAACTCGGGAAGGGGCCGGCCATTACCTTCATGGATCGGTCGGTCATCCCGGACAAGCGACTGGTGCGACTGCTCGTGGAAACGGCTGAGACGCATGGCATCCCCTATCAGCTCCGCCGCGCCCTTGGCGGCGGCACCGATGCCGGCCAGATTCACCTGGCGCGCGAGGGGATTCCATCGGCCGTCGTCTCCGTCCCCTGCCGCTACATCCACTCGCCGGCGGCGCTGCTCAGCCCCCAGGATTTCAAGCACACCATCGAACTGATGCGCCACGCCCTCAATCGGCTGCCCGAAGTGTGGGCCGACGAGAAGGAGAAACGATCACGGTGAAAACACTGATTCGCAAACTGTGCCAGGCGTATGGTCCAAGCGGCAACGAGGAGCAAATCCGCGAAGTACTCATCGGCGAGATCAAACCTCTCGTTGACGAGTATCACGTGGACATCCTGGGCAACCTCATCGGGGTGCGGCGGGCGTCCGACGGAAACGGCAAGCGCATCATGCTGGCCGCTCACATGGACGAAATCGGCGTCATCGTCACCCACATCGACGACAAAGGGTTCTTGCGGTTCGCCCCTATCGGCGGCGTGTTGACCGCCGCGCTGGTGGGCGCGCGGGTGGTTTTCGCCAACGGCGTCGAGGGAACGTTTGGGGCGGAGGGCAAGCCTCTACTGTCATCGCAGCCGGCGGCCGATCAGGTCTTCCTGGATGTGGGGGCTACCAGCAAAGAGGACATGCCCGTCTCCATCGGCGACGCAGCCGCTTTCCGCCACCAGTTCTCCGACCTGGGAGGCCGGCTCATCGCGCACAACTTCGACGACCGAATCGGCTGTGCGGTGCTGGTGGAGACACTCAGAACGCTGGAAGAGACACCCCACGAAGTCTATGCCGTGTTCACCACGCAAGAAGAAGTAGGCACGCGAGGCGCGCGGACCTCTGCCTTCGGCATCAATCCCGATATCGCCATCGCCATCGACGTGACAACCACCGGCGACACGCCAGAGGCTCACCCCATGGCTGTGGAACTGGGCAAAGGGCCGGCCATCAAAGTGAAAGACCGACAAATGCTGGCGCATCCGGGTGTGAAGCGTCTGCTGGTCGAAGCGGCTGAAAGAGAAGACATCCCGTATCAGTTGGAGGTGTTGGAGTTCGGAACCACCGACGCTATGGCGATACAGGTCACACGGGAAGGCGTGCCGGCCGGCGTCGTTTCCATTCCCAGCCGCTATGTGCATACGCCGTCACAGATGGTTGACCTCGCTGACGTGCAGCATGCAGCTCAACTGCTGGTCTCCGTCTTGGGCAACCCCATCGAAGTGTGACT
>JBHHTZ010000182.1:0-7220 GCA_046753605.1 Anaerolineae bacterium | reverse complement strand
TTCTCAAGGTTCATCATCGGGCGCTGCTTCGTAGCACGGGCACTTCATGCCCGTGCGGTCGCCGGCCAAGGTACACCGTGCATTACCCGAATTATTCTCTCAAAGTTCATCATCTCCGAAAATGGTTGGCTCGATGGCTGGATAGCTCGCCGGCACGACTCAGCCATCCAGCTATCCAGCCATCCAGCCATCTGCTTTCTGAGCAGCATTCTGAAACGGGTAAGTGAGTGAAACTGTCTGTCATCATTCCAACCTACAACCGCGCCGGCGTTCTGACGCGCTGTCTGCAAGCTCTCTTCGCGCAGCGCGGCGTGGATGCGTCCTGGGAGATCATCGTCGTGGACGACGGGTCCGCCGACAACACCCCGGACATGATGAGGGCGTTGGCTCAGGAAAGCCCGGTGCCGCTGCGGTACCAGCATCAGCCCAACCGGGGGCCGGCGGCTGCCCGCAACAACGGCATCCGCATGGCCAATGGCCGGCTCGTGTACATGACCGACAGCGACGTGCTCGCCACTCCCAACCTGCTGCGCCGCCACCTCGCGGCCCACGAGCGTCATCCGGCGCCGGCGGTCGGGGTTCTGGGACTGATGCGCTGGGCGCCGGACTTGCAGGTGACGCCGTTCATGCGCTGGTGGGAAGGGGTACGCTTTCGGTTCGACCGTCTGCTTGCCGGCGTGGAACCCATCAACCACACCTACTTCTACACCTGCAACATCTCGGTGAAGCGTCAATTCCTGATGGAACATGGCCTTTTCGACGAGCGTTTCCCTTCGGCGGCCTACGAGGACACAGAACTGGCATATCGCTTGAAGGAGCACGGTTTCCGACTCGTGTTTGACCCGGACGCCGTGGCATATCATGATCACCCGACGGATTTTGCCCACGCCTGCCGGCAAATGGAAACCATAGGCCGGTCAGCGCCCCTGTACCGCGCCCAGACCGGCCACAGCGGACTGCCCCGCTGGTGGAACTGGCTCAGCCGGACGCCGCTGGCCTCACGACCGGTGGCGACCTTACTCAGCCCCATCGCCGAAGCATTGCAAGCTCGCGCGGCTGTCCCGCCGATATTTGTGCCTGTTCTGATGCACTACTTCGTACAAGGGCAGAGGGATTACCAACTGGACCACCGCGAGGGCGAATTGCCGCTTGATGAATAGTCACCATGCCCTCATGAAATGCCGGATAGCTGGATGGCTAGTTGTCTAGATGGCTGGATGGTTGGGGGTATTGTGCAAAACCGTATGCCATCCAGCCATCCAGCAATCTCTTTTTTGGAAGAGGAGTCTACTCAAGGTGAGTGAAAAGCGAGTACTGGTCATCGGGCTGGACGGTGGGACTCTGGATGTCATCCGACCGTGGGCTGAGGCCGGCGAACTGCCGACCTTTCAACGTCTGCTGAATGAGGGGACCGCCGGCCCCCTGAAATCCACCATTCCAACTTCGTCGCCGGCCGCGTGGACCTCGTTCATGACCGGGGTTAATCCGGGCAAACATGGCACGTTCGACTTCCTGCGCCGGCGTCCTGATGGCTACGACCTACAGCCGGTGCGAAACTATCTGCCGGGCCTGGGCACGATGTTCGCGTGGGCCAGCCGGCATGGCCGGCGCGTCGCGGTGGTCAACGTCCCACTCACGTATCCACCCGAACCGGTGAACGGCATTATGGTGGCCGGCCTGGGAGCGCCAGACGAGGCCGACTACACCTATCCAGCCGGCCTGTCTGACACGCTCCGAGCCATGGGCTACCGGGTGAATTCAGAGGCTCACTATGAGCCTGGTTTGGAAGACGCGTTTCTTCGGGAAATAACGACGACAACAGACAAGCAGGCTGAAGTTGGGCTCTGGCTGTTCAAGAAAGAGCCCTGGGATTTCTTCACCATCGTCCTGCGCGACCTGGATGCCGTATTTCACTCGATGTGGAGCCTGATGGACGCAACCCATCCGGCGCACGATCCAGAGCGTGCCGCGTTGTACGGCGATGCAATATTGAACTACCACAAGCTGCTCGATGCGCGCATCGCCGACTTCCTGGACGCAGTCGACGACAACACGGTCGTGATGATCATGAGCGATCACGGCAGCGGTCCTTACTACCGCGAGGTCTACCTGAATGTCTGGCTGCAGCAAGAAGGGTTTCAGACGCTGAAGCAGGGAGCCAGGGATGCCGCCGGCGGCGTGCGAGCCTTGCTGCGGCGCGGAGGTGTGACCCGCGAGAATCTGACGGCCCGGCTGGGGTGGCACAACGTCAACCGGATCAAAGAACGCCTGCCGGACCGCGTCAAGGCGCTGGTTCCGCGCTCACGCCCGGAAGCGATGGACCTCGTTGATTGGTCGCAAACGCGGGCCTACAGCTTCGGGCTGATTGGCCAAATCTACATTAACCTGAGAGGGCGCGAACCGCAAGGCATCGTCGAGCCGGGGGCTGAGTACGAGCACGTCGTCGCCGACCTCGTCGAGCGGCTGGGTGAACTGACAGATCCCGAAACTGGGAAACAGGTGGTGGACGCGGTATACCGCAGGGAGGAACTGTATCACGGTCCGCATGCGCACCAGGCCCCAGACCTCTGCCTGGTCATGCGGGACCTCAGCTACACGACTCATCTGGGAACCGAGTTCACACGAGAGACTGTGTTCGGTCCGCCGATCAATCACGAGTCGGGCAACCACCGTCCGTACGGCATGTTGATGGCCTGGGGTCCGGGTATTCGCCGGCGTGGATCGGTATCTGTGGCGGAGATCATCGACCTGGCACCTACCATCCTGCACCTCCTCGGCGTGCCGGTGCCGGAGGACATGGACGGGCGAGTTCTCACGGAGTTGCTCGATGAACCAGCCGGCCCTCCCGCCGACCGGGTTGCGCGTGAGCAGGTGGCGAAGGCCGACAACGCAGCCCCACTCACAGCCGGCGAAGAAGCCGAACTTATGGAACGCTTGCGTAATCTTGGCTACCTTGCCTGAGTCAGTAACCAGTAATCAGTGAACAGTGATCAGTAAACAGTGATCAGTGACAGGACTTACGCGGTGAGAGCGAGGTCAGGTGACCGGCACTTCGGAACTGTGTCTGGAGCACCCGGTTTTGGCCGTAAAACCAGCGTCGCTAGTCCTCTGACGAGGTTGAGGAAGTGCCGGTCACCTTTACCGCGTAACTCCTGTCAGTGATCACTGTGCAAGCGCCTGTGATCTGATCACTGATTACTGGTTACTGTTAACTGTTAACTGATCACTGATCACTGATCACTGGCCCAGGCGTTGAGATACTGCGAAAAGATAGCGGGAAAATGGCCGATGTAGTACAGAAGTAGTATGGACATGCGGTATCGCAGATGATATAATAGCAGTCGAAATGGGTAGGCTGGTGGCCTACACACCCTTTCTGTTTGCCGAAGGAGGGAGGGTGAGGCCAGCAAGCACCCGAGACACAGAACCGATCCGGTAATCCAATCTCGAAGCGTGTTCATCGATGGGGCAGTGAGCACATAACAAGTAGACCATTGCCCGATATAGAATGAGGGAGGAAAGACCATTATGAAGCGAAGACTGACCATTGCAGCCACCCTGGCCCTGTTGGTAGTGTTGGGACTCTACGGGGCCGTATTGGCCCAGGGTGGCGGGCCAATTGACCTGAACAGCCTCCCGGGCGGCGGCTGGTGGGTCTCCTGGCAAGTCCAGAACGTTGGCACTGATACAGCGACTCTCCAGGTTGAGGCGCTTGGCGCGGACGGTACATCCTTCGGTAGCTCTACGGCATCCAAGCAGGTGGCGCCCGGTGCGGGTATCACCTTCATCCCTGGCAACTTGAATAAGCTTGCGCCGGAGCTGGAAGCCGGCTTCATCGGCTCTGCCGTATTGAGTGCTGATCAGCCCATCGTGGCCATCGGTTTCGTTCAGAATAACCCCGTGTTTGACCTGGGTGTTGCCGGCGGATTGGCCGGCGCCGCCTACCAGGGTGTCAGCGGTGATGACGCAGGCTCCAAGGTGAGCTTCCCGCTGGTGAAACTCGACTGGGCCAGCCAGAGCACGACGCTGTACATCCAAGCCGCCGGATCGGCCGCTCGCGTGAGCGTGACCTATCGCATGAATGATGGCACCGCAGTGGTTGATGGTCCCTACGACTTGGACGGTGACGAGATGAAAGTGTTCACACCGTCAGACAAGCTGGGGTCGCCGACCTGCGGCAGTGACGCTGCTGCCACGCCGTGCCTGGGTGCTGCCGTCGCTTCGTCCGAGACCGGCGATATCGTGGGTATCTTCACGGAGCATCCGACGGTCGCCGACCCGGCTCCCTTCGTGCTGTCCACCAAGGGCTTCAGCCCGAATGATGCCGGCACGACCCTGGCTGCCCCTGTGATCAAGAACGACTGGGTGGGGCGCACCACTGGCCTGACCGTTCAGAACGCTTCTGACTCGGCGGTCACGGTAAACGTCACGTTCAAGGGTGCTCCGCCGGCTGCTTGCGCCGGCCAGACCTACCCTGGCACCCAGGTAACACTTGATCCTGGCAAGTCGTACGTCTACTTCCCGTCACTGGGCAACATGGGTGGTTTCCCCACCAGTTGCTTCGGCTCGGCGACGATCACGGGCACCGGCTCCATCGTTGCGACGGTGAACGAGGCGGGCGCGAACAAGAAGACGGTCTACAGTGCTTTCGCGACCAGCAATGCGACTCTGAAGGTCGCAGCACCGTTGGTCAAGGAGGACTGGGTTGGCCGTACCACCGGCGTCGCCATCCAGAACGTTGGTGACGGCGACACGAGCGTGACATGCACATACAACGTGGTTGACTCCCAGGGTACGAATCCTGGCTCAGTGGCTCTGACGCCTCAGACCATTCCAGCCGGCGGCTCGATTGCCCTGTATCGTGTGTGGACCAACCCGGCTCAGTACGGCACGGACGCGACAAAGCTTGAGAAGTCCTTCAGCGCAGTGATCTGCGAGAGCACCAGCGAGAACATCGTGGCTATCGCCCAGGAATCTGCCCTGGACGGCAGCTTCGACATCAAGAACTACGAAGGCTTCAACATCGACTGAGCTACCCAATCTGCGAAACCGGAATCCCAGCCACCTGACATTGCCGGGTGGCTGGGATTTTCTTTGTGAAAGGGTGAACACACCATGCGCGTGATCGCCGGCGAAGCCAAAGGACGCCGGCTGCACTCAGTGCCAGGCTCCGGCACACGACCGATCCTGGACCGGGTGAAGGAATCGCTGTTCAACATCCTCGGTTGGGAGGTGGTCGATGCCCGGTTTCTCGACCTCTACGCCGGCACGGGCAGCGTAGGAATCGAAGCCTTGAGCCGGGGGGCTGCCCACGCTGACTTTGTGGAAAAGGCCGGCAAAGCTATCGCCACGATCAGACGCAATCTCGCTGAGACAGGATTGGCTGACCGGGCAACAGTGATCCGGCGCGACGTGTTCGACTTTATTGCTGATGCCGACACTGAGTACCACCTGATCTTCCTGGCGCCACCGCAGTACCGAGGCCTGTGGGCCGACACGCTGCGCGCGCTGGATGGCCGGCCTTCGCTGCTGGCAGCCGGGGGCGAGGTGATCGCCCAGATCGATCCAAGAGAGTTCGAAGACCTCGTGTTGCAGAACCTGACACTGGCTGACAGACGGACGTACGGCAACACAACCCTGTGCTTTTACACCCACCGTGCGCGCGAGACCCTCGAAGAAGCGGCATAACCCAACGGATAGCCCTCAACGGTAGGGCGGATTACAGCCATGGTGCACGAAGAGTGGTATAATTCTATCATACACTAAGCAGTGTATATAATAGAATAACCTCCTCCTTGCACCACAAGACCTCTGCCGAGAAGGGCGCTCGACAGAGGTCTTGTGCATTTCCCCGACAACCTGAAACCCCGCGCCCCTCGGCGCGTATAGCGCTGTAGACGTGCGATGGCTCCCGATACGCGAACCCGTTGGGCTGACGAGCTTGCATTTGGCCGGCGTTCACCGTATAATAGCCGTGACGTAACTACTCAGGCATGTCATTTCGACCGAAGGGAGAAATCCCTATGACGTCACTTCAACCCAGAATTTGGCAGGCAAGACCGACACTTGGCTGTGGGAGGAAAGCGAACTCTATCCAGCAAACACGCTTTCAGTTGTTGTCTCACAGGGATTCCTCCCCCTCACTCCGCTCGGGGTCGGAATGACATGGCCTGGCTGAGTAGTTACGCCGTGACCATTTACCCTGCCTCGCCGTCCGGCCAACGAGTTCACTGTCCGCTACCGTTTGTGCCTGGAAGTCATCTGCGTCAGCCGGACGATTTGTTTCGTTGCTTGGCGGTGGGTTGAGACCGTAGAAGTGTGGGAAGGAGAACTGTGATACGCCGGCGTGTCCTCGTTTTGTTCTGCCTAGTGGTGATGCTAGACGCTCTGGCCGGCCTGGCCCATGCTCAGGATCGATCTGTCGTCGGGGAACGGTTCGACGTCGATCTGACCGTTCAGAAGAACGGCGATATCGACGTCGTCGAGAACCGCACGATTGCTTTTCAAGGTGGCCCCTTCCACTTCGGGTTCAGGACGATTCCCCTCAGCCGGCTGGAAGGCATCACGAATGTCGAATTCTACGAAGGGGAGCGGCGGTATCAGCAGAGTGGCAGCGAAGCCCCTTACACCTTCCAGACTTCGATTGACGGCAGCGAGTTCAGCCTGCGCTGGTACTTCCCAGAAACCTCCGACTCGACCCACACCTACACCCTCAAGTATACGGCGAAGGGTGCTGTCCGCATATACGAAGGCGGCGACCAGGTCTGGTGGACGGCTGTGGAGGGTGATCGCGGCTATCCCGTGCTGACAGCGCGGGTGACGGTGCATCTGCCGCAAGGTGTCGATACGATCGACAAGTGGGAGACGTATGGTGCTCCGGGCCAGGGCAATGTCGTCGATTCACGGACAATTGTGTTCATCGCCGACCGGGGCATCAACTCCGGCCAGAGTTTCGATGTCCGGGTGCAGTTCCCGCACGGGGTGGTGGAAGCCGCACCGCCGGCCTGGCAACAGGAATTCGATGCCCGCGCGGCTGAGCAAGGGTCGCCGGGCGCCGGCGAAACGGATACGTACGGACAGATCGTCAATCTGCTGGCCGGCTTCATCGGCCTGCTCATCGCCGTCGTTGGCACGGTTGGTCTCTTCGTGCTCTGGTACACCCGCGGGCGCGATGCGCCGGTGCCGATGGTAGCGGAGTATCTCCCGCAGCCGCCCGGCGA
>JBHHTZ010000181.1:0-7224 GCA_046753605.1 Anaerolineae bacterium | reverse complement strand
GGGTTGAGGAAGTTGCCGGTCACCTTTATCGCGTAACTCCTATCAGTAATCAAACTGATCACTGGTCACTGATCACTGATCACTGATTACTGGTCACTGATCACGGCAGCGTGTGGCTGAAGATGGGATAGACACCGCAGCCGTAGTAGTAGTCGGCGCCGGCGCCCGGTGGTGGTGGCGGCGGCGGTGGACCTTCCCCAGGCGGCGTGGTGTCACAGCCCCACCAGAAGTAGAACCGCTCCGTTCGATGGCCGTGTCGCAGGTCGCGCGGCGTGAGCGTGCGGCTCAGCAATGAGGTGGGACAGGACTCGAATCCCTCCGGCACTTCTTCCACCTCCAGGATGAAGCCGGCGTCCCGGGCCGGCACTGAGAAGTAGGCCCACTCCCGCCCGTTGTTGGGGTTCTTGCGTGCGGTTCTCCGGGCGATCTCCTCATTTGTTTCTGCATCGCGGAGAATGAGCGTGACTGGCGGAAGCGGCGTGTACCACTCACCGCACCAGTCCGCGTTGTCCCAATATCCGTTGCAGCCCGGGCAGGGGAGGTTGTAGTTGTGGCCGGCGGTGTCCAAAAACACCTCGCCGACGATCTGAACGTAGCGGACACGCTGTTGCGGGGCCGCCACAACGCCGGTGGCTGTCAGGAGAAAGCCGGCGGCAAAAACGACGATTAACATCAGGGCGGCCAGGCCGATACTCTTTCGCATAGGTCTACTCCCTTCGGATTAGGGGGTGGCCTGTTGTTGGACAGGTCAGGTCATGGTGCAACACCGGTGAATCGCTCAGATTGTACCACAGAAAACCCAAAGATTCCATATTCGTCCCTACATTTGTGATGTTGCTTTCTTGTGTTTGACCGTCTGACGTGCTAGAATTCGCGTATGAAACGGACCACAGAAATCCTGATCCTTGGCATCGAAACCTCGTGCGATGAGACGGCGGCGGCGGTTGTGGCCGATGGCCGGCACATCCTGTCCAACGTGGTGGCGTCCCAGAACGCGATCCACGCCCAGTACGGCGGCGTCTTCCCCGAGATGGCGTCGCGCGCACACATCGAAACGATCATTCCCGTCATCGACGAAGCGATGGACGGCGCCGGCATCGACTGGAGCGACCTGGCCGGCATTGCCGTGACCTACGGCCCAGGGCTGGCCGGCTCGCTGCTGGTGGGAGTCAATACGGCGAAAGGGCTGGCGCTGGCGCAGGACCTGCCCCTGCTGGGTGTCAATCACCTGGAAGGGCACGTCTACGCCAACTGGCTGCAGACCGGCGAGCAGCCACGTCCGTTCGAGCCCCAGTGGCCGTTGCTGACCCTCATCGTCTCCGGCGGTCACACCGAGCTGGTGCTGGTGCGAGGTTACGGCGAGTACGAGGTCTTGGGACGCACGCTGGATGACGCCGCCGGCGAGGCATTCGACAAGGTCGCGCGCATGTTGAACCTGGCGTACCCGGGCGGGCCGGAGATCGAGCGGGCGGCCGGCAGTGGTCGGGTGACGGCTTTCAGTTTCCCGCGAGCCTGGCTGCCCGACACCTACGATTTCAGTTTCAGCGGCCTGAAAACGGCGGTGTTGCGCGCAGTGGAACCCTATCAGCCGAAGCCGCGCCGGGCAGGTAGCGCCAACCTCGGCCCGCGTGTTGTGCGAGAGTTGCCGGTGGCGGACCTGGCGGCCAGCTTTCAGGAAGCTGTGGTAGATGTGTTGGTTGGGAAGGCGCTGAGGGCGGCCGAGGAGTTCGGGGTCAAGCAGATTCTGGTGGCCGGCGGCGTGTCGGCCAACCGCCGGCTGCGAGAGTCGATGCGGGAGCGTGCCGAAGGGCAGCCGGTCTACTTCCCGCCGCTGTTCCTGTGTACCGACAATGGGGCTATGATCGCCGCCGCCGGCTATTGGGCCGGCTGGCGTCTGGGCCGGCGGTCGGGTTGGGACCTGGATGTGGCGCCGGGGCTGCGGCTGGACGGGGCACGCGGTTGACGCTTGTCGGGCCACGAGTGCATTTGCGGTCTTATTCGCAAGACAGGTTGAAGCATGTTTGAATAGTCAGGATAACACAATGAGTCTTTGGAAGCAGTATCACACCCCCAAGACGGTTGACGAGGCGCTGGATCTCCTGGCCGCGTGTGACGGCCAGGCCCGGGTCGTTGCCGGCGGCACCGACCTGATCCTGGAGATGCACGAAGGCCGGCGCCCGACAGCCGAGGCGTTGATTGACATAACATATATAGATGAACTGGACCAGATTCGCCCGGAAGACGCCTGGATCACCATCGGCGCGGCTGTGACACACACGCAGGTTGCTGAGTCGCGGGTGATCCAGGAGCGCGGCATGGCGTTGGCTGAGGGATCGTCCGTGGTGGGCGGACCGCAGGTGCGGAACGTGGGCACGCTGTGCGGAAACGTGGCCCATGCACTGCCGGCAGCCGATGGCACAGTGGCGCTGATTGCTCTGGGCGCGGAGGGGCAGGTGACTGGTCGAACAGGAAGTCGGTGGGCGCCGCTGTTGGACCTGTTTGAAGGTCCTGGCCGGTCTGCGGTGGACTCTACGCGTGAGATGCTGACCGCCGTGCGCTTCCGGCCCACGGGCGAACGGGAGGCGTCGGCCTTCACGCGGGTGATGCGGCCCCAGGGGGTGGCATTGCCCATGTTTGTCGTGGCGGTGACGGTGCGGCTGGATCGGGCCGGCGAGCGCTTTGAGAAGAGCCGCATCTCGCTGGGTCCCGTCGCACCGGCGCCATATCGGTCGCGTGTGGCGGAAGAGGCGCTGCTGGGAGCGGTGGCCGGCGAGGAAGCGTACCACCAGGCGGTCGAGGCCGCCCTGGCTGAATGCCACCCCCGCACCTCGAAGTACCGCGCGACCAGCGAGTACCGTCTGGAAATGATCAAGACATTGCTGCCGAAGGCGCTGGAGACGGCTGTTGCGCGGGTGCGCGGTGAGGCCTGGGCCGCGCCGAGGTTGGAATTGGCAGACAGGTATTCGTCGTTTGGGAGTTGGAGAGCGATATGAACGCAACTAAGTTGCGCGAAACAATCGCCGGTGGCGAGGATTCATACACCGAATTCAAAGAAGAATCGGCGCATCCCGATGATCTCGCTGCTGCCATCGTGGCATTTGCCAACACGGATGGCGGCCGGCTGATCCTGGGCGTTGCAGATGACAAGCAGGCGCCAGGTGTCACCGACGTCGATCGACTGATGCAGCGGCTCGATAACATCTGCGCGCAGAATGTCCATCCCCCCCTGATGTGCACGCAAGAGAAAGCACGCATCGACAACAAGACCGTGCTCGTCGTGCATGTGCCGAAGGGACCCGAGCGCCCTTATCGGACCAACCGCGGGGTCTACTACATTCGGACCACATCTGGTCGTCGGCAGGCCAGCCGCGAGGAACTTCTGCGACTGTATCAGGCAGCCCTGGCACTGTTTCCGGACGAGTTGCCGGTTCCCGGTGCAACTGTTGAAGACCTGGATCAGGGATATTTCGAGCGCAGTTTTGAAACCTTCGCAGAGATGCCCATTGACGACGTGGGTCTGTCGATGGAAAGGCTGCTCACCAATTTGAAACTGTGGGATGGAACAGCGTTGACCGTTGCCGGCCTCCTCCTTTTCGGTCGTAACCCCCAGGCACACCTGCCTTTTGCCATGATCAGCGCCGTACACTTCAAGGGAAACGAAATTGGTGAGGAGTTTCTGGACCGCAAGGAGATTCTTGGAACGCTCGAAGACCAGATCACGGGCGCCGAGACGTGGCTGCGTCTCCGTCTCCCCGTGTCAGGCGAGATCACCGGCTTCCGGCGGGAGGACACCCACGAGATTCCCCCGTTTGTGTTGCGGGAAGCGGTCGTGAACGCAGTCGTTCATCGGGATTACACCATTCGCAGCCAGACTCGCATCTTTGTCTTTGATGACCGAATTGAGATCATGAACCCGGGCCGGCTGCCAAACACCGTCACGTTGGACAACATACTGCTGGGCATCCACGCTGAGCGCAATCCCATCCTGGTTACGTTTCTCAGCCGGCTGGGGTTTGTGAGCCGGATCGGGACAGGCATTCCGCGCATGATCCGGCTCATGCGGGAGCACGCGCTGCCCGATCCACAGTTTCGGATTGTCGATCATGAGTTTCGCGTGGTGTTGCGGCGCTCCGGACAATGAACAAGGGATTGTCGAGGTGACTCCATGATTTCAAATGACCAGGAACTCCAAGTGACGCAGGAGCGAATCGCGCGCTTCCAACGCTTGTTGACAAGCATACGCCAAACAGCTCGACCTGAAGAGTTTGAGGCGATTGCGAGCGGGTATCGTCTGGAGATCGAACGCATGCAGGCTGAAGTGCTGGACTATTTGCTGCGCCCCTTGCCGGCTGGGCATGAGAAGCAGCTTGCGTAGAGCAAGATTTCCTCACAGATGGAAGGAAACACAGATATGTTTTATTCGTTTTGCTTGTCCTGTCCGGGTTCCCTTCGACAGGCGACGTCCTGAGTTTGTCGACGGGCTCAGGGCAGGCTTTTTCCGTCCGTGGGGGACTCTTGGTCTTTTGTCGGTTCGAGGCGAAGCTTCGCTGGATGTTTACTGGAGGTCAAAATGGCTGAGTTGAACATGGTTGTAAATGGGGAGGAAGTCAGTATCGAAGCCGACGGCGGGGATTTTCTGGCCTATGTCCTGCGCTACAAGCTCGGGCTGACCGGTACCAAGATCGGCTGCGACGAGGCGGAGTGCGGGGCGTGTACGGTCATCGTCAATGGCCGGCCTGTGGACTCGTGCGTCTACCCTGCGCTGAAAGCCCAGCGTGCGGAGGTAGTGACCATCGAGGGGCTGGCCCACAACGGCGACTTGCATCCGCTGCAGCGCGCCTTCGTTGAGCGCGGTGCCGTGCAATGCGGCTTCTGCATCCCCGGATTCATCATGACCTCCAAAGCGCTTCTCGACCGCAACCCCCATCCCACCGACGCCGACATCAAAACGGCGCTGAAGGATACCTACTGCCGCTGCGGCTGCTACGTCGAAATCATGGATGCGGTTCACGCGGCTGCCGGCGAACTTGCTGGCGCTGGTGGCGATGGCCGGCTGCCGGTGAGCCCGAAGGCGTTGCACGTGGTTGGCCGGCCCGTGCCCCGTCCCGACGCCGTCGCCAAAGTCACCGGCCAGGCCAGGTTCACCGACGACTACGGCTTCCCGAACATGCTGTACGGCGCGACGCTGCGGGCGGCGCATCCCCACGCGCTCATCCGCTCCATCGACGCCAGCGGAGCCCAGGCCCTGCCCGGCGTCCACGCCGTCCTGACCGCTGACGACATTCCCGGTGAGAAGAACCATGGCCTCGTCTTCAACGACTGGCCGGCCCTGGCCGACGGCAAGGTGCGCTACATCGGCGACCCGGTAGCCATCGTCGCCGCCGACACGCAGGAAATCGCAGAGCAGGCGCTGGAGCTGATCGAGGTTGACTATGAGCCACTCCCCCTGGTTACGAGCCCCGAGGCGGCGCTGGCAGAGGATGCGCCGCAGATTCACCCAGGCGGCAACCTGCTGAAGCACATCAAAGTCCGCCTGGGCGATGTCGAGCAGGGTTTTGAGGAGGCCGACGTCATCGTCGAGCGCGAGTACACCACCCCGATCTACGAGCACGCCTTCCTGGAGCCGGAGTGCTCCATCGGCCGCATCGCCGAGGACGGCAAGATCGAGGTGATTGTCGGCTCGCAGATTCCGTACGAGGACCGCCGGCAGATCGCTGCCTGTCTGGGCGTGCCGGAGGAGCAGGTGCGGGTGAAAGGCGCGATCATCGGCGGCGGGTTCGGCGGCAAGGAGGACATCGCCGGCCAGATCCACGCGGCGCTGCTGGCCCAGAAGACTGGCCGGCCCGTCAAGATTCTTTACTCCCGCCAGGAGTCGCTGCGCTTCCACCCCAAGCGCCACGCCACGAAGATTCGCCTGAAGACCGGGGCGCGGCGGGATGGCCGGCTGGTGGCCGTGCGGGCCGAAATCTGGGGGGATGGTGGTGCGTATGCCTCTCTGAGTGACAAAGTGATGACCCGCGCCGCCACTCACGCCGCCGGTCCCTACGAAGTCCCCAACGTCAAGATCGATTGCTACACGGCCTACACCAACAACCCGCCGGCCGGCGCTTTCCGCGGCTTCGGCGTCACCCAATCCGCCTTCGCTGTGGAGTCCAACATGGACCTGGTGGCCGAGGCGCTGGGCATGGACCCGGTGGAGTTCCGCCGTATCAACGCCCTGCGCGTTGGCTCAACGGCCTCCACCGGGCAGGTGTTGCGGGAGAGTGTCGGACTCCTGGAGTGCCTCGACCGCGTCGAGCAGAGCATCGAGGAAATAAGGGAAAAAGAGGAAAGGGGAAAAAGGGAAAAAGGGAAAAAGGGAACTGCCGATAGCAGGTCGAAAGTTGTGGATACAGAACACAATCCGAAATCCGAAATCCGAAATCCGAAATCGAACAGGCTGCGGGCGTGGGGGGTTGCAGCGTGCTACAAGAACACCGGGCTGGGGGGTGGAGCAGCGGACAAGGGCGGCGCCGAGGTTGAGGTGTTCGAGGATGGGAGTGCGGTGGTGCGGACAGCGTCGGCCGAGATCGGGCAGGGGCTGCCGGCGGTGCTGGCTATTGTCACGTCCGAAGAGTTGGGCATCCCCATCGACCGCATCGAGATTGCGCAGCCCGACACTGACGTGACGCCCGACGGTGGTCCGACCACAGCGTCGCGGCAGACGTACATCGCCGGCAACGCTGCGCGGCTGGCCTCGGCGAAGGCGCGGGACATTCTGGCCTGGGCTGCCTGCGAGCCGCTGGGGGCCTCACAGCACGAGCTGGAGTTCCGCGATGGGCGCATTTTCGCCAACGGGCGCTCTGTGCCGATTGGTGATGCGGTGCGGTTGGCGCGGGAGGGAGGCCGGCAGGTCGTCGCCCGCGAGGTCTTCGAGGCCCCGCAGACCCAGCCTCTGGGCACCGGCGGCGACATGCACGTCGCCTTCTCCTACGGCGTGCAGGCTGCGCAGGTCGAGGTTGATCTTGACACAGGCGAGGTGGTGGTGCTGAAGGTGGTGAACGCCCACGACATCGGTCGGGTGATCAACATGCTTGGCCTGCTGGGCCAGATTCGGGGCGGGATCATCATGGGGTTGGGCATTGCGCTGACGGAGCGCTTCCCGGTGGAGAACGGCATCCCCTTCTGCAACACCTTCTCGAAATACAAGATGCCCGGCATCCGCCACACGCCGGAGATCGTCAC
>JBHHTZ010000180.1:0-7245 GCA_046753605.1 Anaerolineae bacterium | reverse complement strand
ATCTAGCCATCTAGCATTTTCGTGCTTCAGGGTGTCCCACCCGGACATGTTGACTGCTCCGGGAATCTTGACCATGCTCGGTGAGTATGATATACTGAATTGGCCGCTGTAGTCCACGAAGGAGTGTTTCGATGTCAGTCATGACTGCCGTTGTCAAGATGTCGCCAGGTCCGGGGCTGTCGTTGACAACCGTCGAAGTTCCACAGATTGCTCCCCACGAGATTCTTGTCAGGGTCCGCGCTGCTTCTATCTGTGGTACCGACCTGCATATCTATCGCTGGGACAACTGGGCGCAGGGTCGCATCAAGCCCCCCCTGGTCGCGGGGCACGAGTTGTGTGGCGAGGTGGTTGAACGGGGCGCGCAGGTCACGAATGTGCAGATTGGCGCTTTTGTGAGCGCTGAAAGCCATGTTACCTGTGGTACTTGCTCCCAATGCCGGACCGGTCGTGCGCACCTGTGCCAGAATACTCAGATCATCGGCGTCGATCGGGATGGGTGCTTTGCCGAGTATATCGCGATTCCGGCCGGCAATGCCTGGCTGAATCCACCGGACATGGATCCAGAGATCGCGTGCCTCCAGGAGAACTTCGGGAATGCGGTGCATACAGCCTTCAAGACTGACCTGACGGCCAAGAAGGTGCTTGTGACGGGCTGCGGTCCGGTGGGGCTGATGGCGATTGAGGTTGTGAGGTCGGCCGGCCCGCGTGCCATCTACGCTACCGACATTAGCCCGTACCGCCTGAACCTGG
Source organism: Anaerolineae bacterium (assembly GCA_046753605.1). Lineage (GTDB taxonomy): Bacteria > Chloroflexota > Anaerolineae > Epilineales > JAANWY01 > JBHHTZ01. The sequence continues at coordinate 6,495 of JBHHTZ010000180.1, read as the reverse complement.
CGCGCCGGCTGGGTGCCAACTTGGCTCTGAACCCACGTGACGTAGATGTCGTGGAAACCATCATGGAGGAGACCGAAGGAGAAGGCGTAGACGTGCTGCTGGAGATGAGCGGTGCTCCGCCGGCGATCAACGAGGGCTTTACCTTGCTAAAAGACGGTGGTGAGGCGGCGCTGCTGGGCCTGAGTCCGGCGCCGTTCGAGTTCGATCTGAACAACCACATAATTTTCAAGGGTGTGACGGTGTACGGGGTGATTGGCCGGCAAATCTGGGAGACGTGGTATCAGATGCGGGGGTTGCTGAAGGCCGGCGCGGTTGACCTGCGTCCGATTGTGACACATCTGTTCAGGCTGGAGGAGTTTGAACGGGCTTTCGAGGTGATGGCTTCGGGGGAGAGTGGGAAGGTGGTGTTGTTTCCGGATGGGGGGGAGTATGAGGCGGCGGTGGAACGGATGTTGTACTTCCAATCTCCAATCTCCAATCTCCAATACCCAATACCCAATACCCAATATCCAAATTCTGAGGAGTGACAACGATGTCCAACGTGAAGAGTGGTAACAAACTCGGTTATGTGCGCGATCAACTGGCGGAGTTGAAGGCGGAGGGGCTTTACACCACGATCCGCAGCCTGGGATCGGCCCAGGGGGCGTGGCTGGAGGTGGAAGGCCGGCGCGTCCTCAACTTCTGCTCGAACAACTACCTGGGGCTGGCGAATCACCCGCAGTTGGTGGAGCGCGCGAAGCAGGCCATGGACCGGTTTGGGGTCGGGCCAGCGGCGGTGCGGACCATCGCCGGCACCATGGACCTGCACCTGGAGCTGGAACAACGTTTGGCGCAGTTCAAGGGGGTCGAGGCGGCCATCCTGTTCCAGTCGGGGTTCAACGCCAACCTGGCCGTCATTCCGGCTTTGGTGGGCAAAGGGGATGCCATCATCAGCGATGCGCTGAACCACGCGTCGATTATCGACGGCATCCGGCTGACCAAGGCCGATCGGTATGTCTACGGCCACACCGACATGGATGATTTGCGGGCGAAGTTGGAGGAGGCCGCCGGCAAGGACTACCGCGCCATCTTGGTCGTGACAGACGGTGTCTTCAGCATGGACGGCGACATCGCGCCGCTCGACCGGATCACTGAGCTGGCTGAGGCGTTTGGGGCCATCACCATGGTGGACGATGCCCACGGCGAGGGCGTGCTGGGGCGCGGCGGGCGCGGGATCGTGGATCATTTCGGCCTGCACGGGCAGGTGGATGTGGAAGTGGGCACGCTGAGCAAGGCGTTCGGGGTTGTTGGGGGGTACGTGGCCGGCAACGGGACGATCGTGGAGTGGCTGCGGCAGCGAGGCCGGCCTTTCCTGTTCTCCAGCGCCATGACCGTCCCGGACACGGCCGCCTGCCTGGCGTCGGTGGACCTGCTGGAGGAATCGACGGAACTGGTAGATCGTCTGTGGGAGAATGCCCGCTACTTCCAGAGCGGCATGGGCGACCTGGGCTTCGACACAGGCAAGACGCAGACGCCCATCACGCCGGTCATGCTGGGCGAAGCTCCGCTGGCGCAGCGGTTCTCGCAGCGCCTGTTCGAGGAGGGCGTGTTCGGCACCGCTATCGGCTACCCGACGGTGCCGCTGGGCCTGGCGCGCATCCGCGTCATGATTTCCGCCGCGCACGCGAAGGCTGATCTGGACTTTGGGCTGGAGAAGTTCGAGAAAGTGGGCAAGCAGTTGAGTGTCATTTGATAATGATATGGGGTTACTACTCAGCCTTCCTTGGTGCCGGCGGTTGAAACCGCGCCTACCATTGCGAAGTCGCCCTTCGGCGACTCGAAACCCAACCGACGAAGGTCGGTTTCGCAAAGGTTGCCGCGAATTCATTCGCCAGGCGCGAGGTGGCTGAGTAGTAACGATATGGGAGTGATCTGAATGGAAGAATACCGATGGGAGGAGTATCTCCAGCGTCTCAGCCGGCGCGGCGAGCCGGCCGACTTCAAGGCATACCTGGCGGAGTATAGCGCAAGGATGCCGGCCATCGACCCAGCGATGTTGGCAGCGGTGTACCCGATGGTTATCGCCGACGACTTGGGCAAGACGATGCTGGCGGCCGTCTTGCAGTTGCCGGCTGCCGAAGCGGAGCGTACGCTGGTGCAAATTGCCGGCGTGTTACCTCGGGCAGGTTTCAAGAAGAGACTGAGGAAAGCACTCTCCAGTCAGCAGCGTGAGTGGCATCAGGGGTGTGTCCACGTGATACGCAATACGGTCATTCCTGGTACCGCTGCGCTGGTGGCCACGTTTCGCGCGTACATCCGAGGTGACTATGATCTGGAACAGGACCCCAACAACTTGGTTCGGGATGCCAACCGATTGTTGGGGCGGGATCAGGCCCGTGCGCTGGAGCTGGTTGGGCAGGCCGGCGCCCTGGCCCTGCGCGGCAAAAAGCTGTGGGCTCGCTGGTCGGACGATGCCTATCCACCCCTGAGCGTCTGGGCTATGGTGCTGTACGGAGTTGTCGATCATCTTTCTCATCGCGAAGACGTGTACCCGCTGGGTGCCATCGAGGGTGAGCGACCACGGTGGCCGGCCATACTTGGCGCCCTCGAAGAGTACCGAGAGGATGAACCGGAAGACGAGGAGGATGTCTGGGACCTGGCGTACACTGAAGGTCTGTTCGATGATTTGGAGCCATTCCTCTACTCCGAGGACCCACTGTTCGCTGAGGATTTGGCCGATCTGCCGGCCACGCCAGAAGAATATGTCGGATTGCTGATACACAGCGTGCGAGAATGGGATACCTGGGACCTCGCCGAACCGCGTACCGAGTTGTTGTTGATGAACATGATAGCGATTCTGGGCATATTTCGAGCCGAGGAGGCCATAGAGCCGCTCATTGATGTTGTGGCAAGAACGATTGATGGCGATCTCTTCGAGATGGCCGAGGAGGCAATCGTCGCCCTTGCGAGTATCGGCGAGCTGGCCCTGGAGCCGATGTTGGAGTTCGTGCGCTACTCAGACAACAACCCAGCCCGAATCGAACTGGCCGAGGCCCTTGCCCAGGTCGGCCGCGGTGACTCACGAACGTATGACGTGTTGGTTCAACTGTTCGAGGAAACAGCGTGGGTGGAGGGCGGCGGCGAGACTGGCAAAGGCAATGTTGCCTATGCCCTCGGACAACTGGGCGACCAGCGAGCCGTCCCGGTGCTGCAGGCCGCGCTCAGCGATCTGGCGGTCGATGACCATGATAGAGATTTGGTCGAGATGGCGCTTGAAGACCTGGGAGTCATGTGATGAAAGATACTTACACCTACACTGCACGCAGCGCCGACGATCCAGACGAGGTGGCGACGTTCACGCTGCACGACCACAGCCTGTCGGTCGAGTTGGGGGGTGCGCTGTTGGCGCAGGTCGAGCGGCTGTTTCAGCCGGATGATGCTGAAGGTGAGAAACCGCTGCCGCCCTGGCTCAAGCCGGCCCTCAGCGCGCTGATACCGCGACTCCTGCGACCGTTCAGCGTCGCCGATGTCACCGTCAGCGTGAAGGAGGATGGGTTGTGGATCAGGGCTTGGGTGCGGGCCGGCGGCCTGCGCCTGGCTCCCATGACCGTCGAGTGGAGCAAGGTCGACAACCCCGATGCGGCCCAGGCGTTTGTGAAGGAGTTGAACAAGCGCAAGGTGTCGGCCGCCCATCCGGGCCGGTTCCCGGGGCCGCTTGACTATTGGGGAATCTGGGTGCTGATGGGGTTCCTGGTGCTGATCTTGCCCCTGCGGTGGCTTGGCGGGGCCGACGACGAGGCGACGTAGGGGCGAGGCAAGCCGGATTGAGGGTACGCCTGCAAACGGGACTTCCTCTCCGGCTTGCCTCGCCCCTACAGACCCACGGCCTCCGCCGGCTGCCGGTCCCCAAACCCCACCGCCCCCGTCAACAGCATCGTCGCCGGCACGGCGGCAGCAGCCACCAGGAATGGCAGCGCCGGCCTCGCCGCGTAGAGCCAGCCGGCGGCGTACGGCGCGACCACGTTGGCGATGCCGAAGACCGTGCTCAGCACCCCGTACGCCAGCCCCAGCGACTGGCGACCCAGGACGTCGCCTATCCATGCTGATGCCAGCGAGCGGGTCGAAGCGTAGGCGCCGCGCAAGAAGAACGCCACCGACAGCGGCCCGATGGCGTTGGTGCGCAGCAGCAGGACGAAGGACAGTCCCACCAGCCCCTGGGCTGCGATCAGCCCCCAGCGCGGGCCGGCGCGCCAGCGCCCCAGCGCCAGCCCCAGCACAAACGCCCCCAGCGCGTGCGCTGAGCCCAGAAAGCCGATCCAGCCCAGCCGCAGTCCGGTGACTTCTGCCAGGTAGTTGGGGGCAAAGGGTTGACCCAGGTAGGTGACGAAGTACACTGACATGAACACGGCCGACAACACCAGGAACGTGCGATTCTTCGCCAGCTCACGGCCGGCCATGAGCTGGCTTCCATCCGGTTTGGGCTGGCGCGCCACGCGGCTCACGACCAGGGTTGCCGCCATGAAGCAGCCGGCGGCGACCACGTACGTCAGCCGCATCCCCACCAGTTCGACCAGCCAGCCACCGATGGCCGGCGAGGGTGTCAGCCCCAGCGAATAGGCGGCGAACACCGTCATCAGCGTTCGGGTGAGGTCCTCGCCCTCGGAAGCGTGGGTGACGTAGCTGTAGATGGCGGGGATGCAGTAGCCAGATGTTGCGTACAGCAGCAGGCCCGGAACGAGTGTCTGCCAGTGACGCGCCAGGGCCATGACCAGGACCGCCACACTGCCAATGGCAAAGCCGCCGATCATCGTCAGTTTGCGGTCCAGACGATCGCTGATGATGCCACCGGGCAGGTATGTCGCCGCTGTCACGACGCCGGCCAACGCCAGCACCCCGCCGATCTGTGTCGGACTGGCGCCCAGTTCGCCGATGTACCAGGGCTGAACGAAAAAGAACAGCCCTTCGCCCAGGCCCCACAGCAGCAGCGAAAGCGTAATGAGTCGGTTGTCGCGGCTGAGTCCCAACAAGATGCGCTACTTCTTCTGTGATGCGGCCAGGATGTTCTGCCAGGTTTCAGCGAAGGGATCGGGCAGGTTCTTGACGGCGGCCGGCGGTTCTCGATCCAGCAGCAGTGCCAGCGCGCCGAGGATGAGCGCGCGGAAATGGATTGTCGCCGGCTCATCTTCTGGCAGCTTCTCCTCGACGTCCGCCAGGGCCTCGGCGACGGACAGGCGCAGTTCACGATTCTCCTGTGTGAGGGCGACGACCGTGTTGTGCTGAATGCGGTCCAGGATGGCCTGTACTGCGAAGTCGGTGGTGTCGTCAGCGGCCAGGAGTTGCAGCAGGCTCTGAAACGCTTCGCGATACGGCAGTTGCAACTTGAGCGCCAATGCTCGCGTATCCTCGCCGCGCACGACGGCCTGCAGAGCCGCGATGAAGTCGTGGAATTCGGCGTCTTCCGCCGGCGCCTGTTCAACCATGCTGACGAATGCCTGCTCCAGCTCAGCGCGATCCTCAGCTCTGTCGCCTCTGACGACCGTGGCAACGATGCTGGTCAGGCGGGCCAACCAATCGGACACCGCCATGTCTGAGAGGTCTTCTTCTGGTTCCTCTGCCATCTCCTGGAGGATGCGTTCGTACCCCGCGCGGTAGGGGTCTACCAACTTCTCGGCAGTTGTAGTGACGTCGTCTCCGTGCAACAGGTCGTGCAGCACGCCGAAATAGGCGGCCAGTTCTGGCTCGTCCGACTCGTCGGCCGCTTCCACGAGCTCGGTCAGGTGGCCGGCCAGCTCGTCGACCATCGTCGCGTCCTGTGTTTTCAGGGCGACAGCGACCGCAGTCGACAGGTCGCTGAGGAAATCGGCAAACTGGGTGTACTGGGTGTCTTTAGTCATGATTGTTTCCGTATACCTAGATGGCTAGTTGGATGGATGGCTGGATGGCTTGCAGACTGCCCAGCCAACCAGCCATCTAGCCAACCAGCCAACTCCTTCACAGCAGGCTCAACAGAATCGTCAACGTGATCAGGCTGGCCAGGGTCGAAATGAAGACGACGCTGGTGACGAAACGTGGCTTGGCGTTGAATTCGACGGCCAGGACCACGCTCATGACAGCGGTGGGCATGCTGGCCTCCACGATGCAGACCTGGCGCGTCAGGCCCTGCAATCCCATCAGAGCCGCGACGATGCCGGCCACTGCTGCTGCAATCACCAGCCGTGTCACGGTCGCCAGCCCGACCGTCCCAATTTGCCGGTCGATGGTCGTCTTTGTCAGCTCGATGCCCAGGGCCAGCAGTAGCACCGGCACGGCGGCGTCGGCCAACAGGTCGATAGGGCGGAACAGCGCGTGTGGCAGGTTAGTGATGTCGGCCACCCGCAGGGCCAGGGCGAGCGCCACGGCGTAGATCAGCGGCAGGCGGAACACGTTCTGCAGCGCTTCGCGAGGCCCGGCATGACCACGAGCTGCGATGTAGATGCCGACCGTGTTGGTCAGCACCGAGGCAGTGGCAAAGAAAAT
>JBHHTZ010000179.1:0-7252 GCA_046753605.1 Anaerolineae bacterium | reverse complement strand
CTTGCACCATTCCAGGGATTCCTCACTCCGCTAGCGCTCCGTTCGGAATGACATGTTCAGGAAAGGCGAGGCGCAACGCAGAACTTGACATAGATTGGCCAACAGTATCATGAATTGCCCGCCTGTTATTGCGAAACCCGTTGAAACGGGTTGCTGTTATTCTAGAATAGTGCGTTTCAACGCACTTCGCGGTATCAGGCGGCGAATTCATTCGCCGACTAGGCGGCAGGCTGAGTAGTAACCTTGTTCCCTATCATACACGGGCGGGATTGTAGCACAGTTCGGCGGGGTCCGCAACTTCACCTCTGCTCACCTCACGGGCGTACGCGTTGCCTATAACGCGCGTTGCTGCTACACTTGGGCGTGATGGATATGACCGCAAAGGATCGACATCGCTGGAACGAGCGCTACCGACTGCGGAGCCCCTCATTCGACCCGGCCGGCCTGGTCGTCAAACATGCGGATTTGCTGGAGGGCGGTCGCGCCCTGGACCTGGCGTGTGGCGCCGGGGCCAACGCACTCTTCCTGGCCGAGCACGGCTATCGGGTGGATGCGATTGATCTCAGCGAGGTGGCCCTGGGAATAGCGCAGACAGAGGGCCGGCGGCGTGGCGTCTCGGTCAACTGGATTCAGGCGGCGGCTGCGTCCCTGCCACTGTCGGGGCCGGCCTACGATTGCATCGTCGTGTTTCGGTTCCTGGACCGCGATGTGCTGCGCGAATTGCCGAAACTGTTGAACCCCGGCGGCCTGCTGTTCTACGAGTCGTTCAACATCCGCCGGCTGGAGTCACGTCCCGACTTCAATCCGGCCTACCTGCTCAACCTGGGGGAATTGGAGGACTGGTTCGCGGGGCTGGAGATTATTGTGGTCCGTGATCGGGGTGACGTCTCTTCGTTCGTTGGTCGGCGGTGATCAAACACCGCCATCAAGTGATCGTCTCCTCCTGCCCCAGGAATCCGCGCGCCTCCTCGTAGGCTGCAATGAAGCCCAGCAAGACGCCATCCATGAATCGATCGATGCGCTGATGAAGCTGCATGCGTTCGAGCCCATCGGCCGGCGCGGCGACGCCCGGCAACTCCAGAGCCGTCTGCGCGAAGTTGGTGCGAAAGTAGAGGAACGCTTCGACCGCATCCAGTAGCCCAATGTTGGCAGAATAGGATTCATGGCCGTAGTCATAACCAACCTCGCGTCCCTGCTTCAAAAACCGTTCGTCCGTATCTGATCGAGTGAGGTACTGAAGCAGCAGACCCAGGAGGCGCTGGCCCAGCTCGCGCATTCGCCCGACCACCGCAGCCTGGGCAAACGGGGCATGCCACTCGGGCCGTATCGCGGTTCCTATCTCACCAGCGGGGGTGACCAGAGTCTGGGTGGACCTCGCCGGCCCCTCGCTGTCTGGGTGGTCAGCCAGCCTGTCGCCTTTTTGAGCCAGGTATTGGCTCAGAGCCGCGCGCCGGAACCGGCGGTGTCCTCCCGGCGTGCGCGTGCACGGGATTGTGCCGGCGTCAGCCCACCGCCGCACGGTAGACGGATGAACTCCGATTAGTTCACTCGCTTCCTTCAAGGACAGCCATTCGGTTTGGTCGCTCTTGTTCATAGCTCGCCTCGGCGCTGGGAAAAACTGTGTAAACCTACCATCGGAATTATACAATGGCCGGCAAAACAGGTCAAGACGGCGAAAAAGCTTGACATATTGCGTGAGTTTCTCGTGACACACGCATCGCTATACTTGCGTCTGCGAGTCGGATAGTGCGCCCAGGTCCCGTGGCGGCAAAGGGTCTATGCAAAACAGGTTGGCGTTGGCCGCCTGTTGTCGCCGGGGGGGTTTTGGCCTGGACTCCTGCCCAGCGCACGCCGGCTTGCCCGGGCACGGGTCGCGGAACCGCGGCTCGTGTCCGTTTCTTTTTGGTCCCGCTTACTCCAGCTTCAACTGCACATGCCCCACGCGAATCACGTCGCCGGGTGCGATGATGGTCGGCGACTTGAGGCGAACCCCATTCAAGAACGTGCCATTCGTGCTCTCCATGTCTTCCAACCACCAGTGACCGTCCCGCATACTGATCAGCGCGTGTTCTGCTGATGCTCCAGCATCCGGCAGTACGATGGTGTTGGCCAGGTCTCGGCCCAGTGAAGTCACGGGCCGCAAGCGAAAGGTGTCACCGGCGTGCAGGGAGGAGGGGCCGGTGTCAACGACGACAAGGGTCCGCCGGCTGACCGTCTGGTCCGGCATGGCGAGCGCCTCGCTTCGAGCGCTGACGCGGAGTTCGCGCCATGCCACCGCAGCCACCGCCAGCAAGAACAGGTACAGGCCGGCGATCAGCAGCAGACGGAGGGCAAGGACCTGTGTTTCCAGCGTCATCTTGATTCTTCCGCCCCAGTTTCGGGGGTAGGACCGGGTATCGCCTGCACCTGCACGGTCGCGTCGCCGACCTTGATGGTGTCGCCGGCGCGCAGGACGCACTCTTCGATCGCTTGGCCGTTCACGCGTGTGCCGTGTGTGCTGTGGAGGTCGCGCAGCAGCCAGCGACCGTGGCGAAACAGGACCTGGGCGTGCCGGCGGGAGACGCTCGCGGTCTGAATGATGACGTCGTTGTCGAGGCTGCGCCCGATGCTGATCGGCGGCTGGTTCAACGGTATCACGCGCTGGCCGATAATCAACTGAAGCGATTCGCCGGTCGGATGATCCGGCGCGGCGGCGCGGATCTCGTCGGTGCGCATAGCCTGCGTCGCGTCGATGCTATCGGCGGGACCGGCGCCGCCGCCGGCCAACTCTGCGCTTACCGTCATCCGGCCACGCGCGACGCGAGGCTCGACGGTGAGCGTGACGTGGGGCCGTCCGATGAAGTCATATCCGCGATGGCCGGCTTCCTCCACCAGGTACGACGCGAGCTCCTCTTCCAGCGGCTCCTTGAACGAAACAAACTGCTGAAAGGTTTCGGGGTGCAGAGCGACGTAGTAGACGTTCGGGACGAAGATCTTCTCCGCGCTGATGGTCTGGTTATCTTCCATCGCCCGGCCCAACTGGCGCGCGATTTCCACCGGTTCCAGCCGGCGTCCCCCCAGGCGCATGAAGGCGCCTTCCACCAATTTCTCCGCAAAAACCTCGAAGCGAGCCAGTCCTTGTGCCATGTGATTCGTCCGAAACTCTCTGTGTTCGTTTGGCGAAGAGCATCTCCTGCCTGTCGCAAGGTCACCGGCCCACCTTCCCCCAGGCAGGTCGTGCCGAACCGAGATGACTGCGGTGATTATAGCGGAATACGTTGTGTCGAAGCAAGTATTCCACTGCCGCACAGTGAAACGGTGAGCACACTTACGGACGCGCGGCGCTGTCTCTGCTAGTATTCGTACGTCTTTTGCTGCCCGCTTGGCAATTGGTGTACGGTTTCAAGAATTGGCCCGCATCGTGATGAGGCTATCAATGATTGGAAATAGAACGTTGCTTCTTTTAGTTTTGTTCATGCTGCTGGTGTCGGCCTGTGCAGCGCCGGCACAACCGGCCGGCTCGCCGGCGGAGGTCCAGCAGCCAGGACCCGGCCAGCCGGAGGCAGATGCGCCAGGCGGTGAGTCGCCGGCAGATTCTGGGCAGCCGCCAGCGGTTGTGCCACCCACCCAGACGCCGGAGGCCGAGCCGACGGCCGAGCCGGAGGAGGGCAAAGGAGAGAGCGCAGATCCGCTGGCAACGCCCACTCCCCTGGTTCCGCTCGATGAGATCATCTCCGGCGGTCCTCCTCCGGATGGGATTCCGCCTATCGACGAGCCCAAGTTCGTTACGATTGAATCGGCAGCCGAATGGCTGACGGACAAGGAGCCGGTCATCGCGATCCGGCTCAATGGCGTTGCAAAGGCATACCCGCTGCAGATCATGACATGGCACGAGATCGTCAATGATGAGTTCGCCGGCAAACCGGTGACGGTCACGTTCTGCCCGCTGTGCAACACGGCTCTCGCCTTCGATCGAGAGTTGAATGGCACAATCTATGACTTTGGCACGTCGGGCCGGCTGTACAACAGTGCGCTGGTAATGTATGACCGGCAGACAGGGTCATGGTGGAGCCAGGTGCTGGGTCTGGCCATCGTGGGTGAGTTGACAGGCACGCAGTTGACGTTCTTGCCGGCAGCCATCGTCTCCTGGGCTGATTTCAGAACGGCTCACCCGGATGGACTGGTTCTGTCGAGAGATACAGGCCACAGCCGACCCTACGGCTCAAACCCGTACGCCCTGTACGATGCCCCTGGCAACCGCCCGTTCCTATTCCGGGGGAAGATCGACCCGCGGCTGCAAGCCATGGAGCGCGTTGTCGGCGTGGAGATGGATGGTGAGGCGAAGGCCTACCCCTTCTCGGTCCTGGCTGAGGAGCGCGCCGTGGCTGATAAGGTCGGCGGCCGCGACATTGTTGTCTTCTACTATCCCGGCACAGCCTCGGCCCTGGATCGCCAATCCATCGCCGAGTCACGCGATGTCGGAGCGGCGGCCGTATTCGATCCTGAACTGGATGGTCAGTTGCTGACCTTCTCCGTGGATGAGGAAGGTCAGATCGTGGATGAACAGACTGGCAGCGTCTGGAATACGCTGGGTGAGGCTTCCAGTGGCCTCATGGAAGGCAAGCAGTTGACGCCAATCGTGCATGGCAACCACTTCTGGTTTGCGTGGGCGGCTTTCTATCCTGAGACATCAATCTATGGACAGGCTGGCTCCTGAGAGCAAGCGCATGGATGAAGCCACACACAAGGTGGCCGGCAGCCGGCGTATTCGCCTCTATTCCGCGCCCCTTTGCTATGCCTGTCATCAGGCCAAGAATTTCCTGGAGACACGCGGCCTGCCCTTTCAGGAGATTGACATCTCGAAAAACGCGCATGCCGCTCGTGAGTTGATCGGCAAGACGGGTGCGCGTCGAGTGCCTGTCATCGAGGTCGGCGGGCAGGTTGTTCTGGGGTTCGACCGCGCGCGGCTGACTCGCCTGCTGGATTACTCGCGAGTGTGATGGCCGTTACGGAATATTCTTGGCTGTGCGGATAGACTGTTCGTCAGTGCAGGGGGGATCGTATGCTTGCACACCCCCTGCGTTTGAGTCGGTGTGAAGTCCTCTTAATCAGTTCAACTGTATCATCTCGATATTTCGGGACTATGTAGGTCGAAATGGTATTTCGACCCGACGATTTACCAAATCGTCCTACATCTCCCCCAACATATTGAGAAGATACGTTCAACATCACAAACAGATAGAGGGAGGAAGAGGTGAAACGAGTAGGATCGTTCGTATTGGTGGCCGGCGTGTTCGTCTTGGTGCTTGCCCTTGCCGGTTTCGTGGCCAGCGGAAATGTCGCAGCTCAGGGTGAGTTGCCGGCCGCGGACGCGCAGGCGCTGTGGACGTATATTACCGAAACCAGCCCTTACACTGAGTGGGGCACGTGGCCCGATGAGAGCTTCAAGGGCTTTCTGCCGAGCGGGGCGCCTCACTCGAAAGTGGTGAAGATCTTTGTCAATGACATCGGCCTGAGTGTCGCGTCCAAGTTCCCTGGGGAAATGCCTGAGGGCACGATGATTGTCAAAGACAACTACATGGGGGAAACGGTTGATGACCCGGGTATGCTCGGTGCTGTCACCGCCATGTACAAGGTGAAGGGATACAACCCGGAGGGCAACGACTGGTTCTGGGCCAAGATCAAGCCTGATGGAAGCGTGGATGCGGCCGGCAAGCCAGCCGGCTGTATCGGCTGCCACCTGGGCATTCCCACCAACCGCGACGCTGTCTTGCGCTGGGGCTTCGAGGGAGAGCCGGCCGTTGCCTCCGCCGCCGGCTCTGAGGCTGTGGCCGAGGTGATGGCGAAGATGCAGCAGCCACAGATGCCGGAGACCGGCGGTGTTCCTTACCAGAACCTGCTTATCCTGGCGGTTGTGGCCGGCCTGCTGTTGGTGTTGACCGGGCTCGCTCTGCGCCGAAAGACTGTCACGATTCGCTAGAAGAACGATTCATTCTCTTCAGGGCCTTGCAGACGAACCGGGGTGTCGCTGAGACACCCCGGTTCGTTTTTGCATGGTTCCCTGCCTCCGGTAGTCCCGCCAGGCACTCAGCCGGCCCAATGCGGTGCAGCACCACGGCCGCCAGGTAGTTGTTTCGCTTGTCCTTCAACAGACCCGGCTCTATCACCGTGCCGGGCGTCACCACCCGCACAACTTCGTGCGGCATCAGTCCGCTCACCGGCTCTCCCACCTGCTCGTAGATGGCCACACGATAGCCCTTTTCGATCAGCCTGGCGATGCAGCCCTTGACTCCCGTGCCGCGATCCTGGTATCCTCGTCGAACGCTTCGTAGAAGTCGCCCAGGCGGAAGAACATAATCGCGTCGGGATATTGCGACATGGCTAGATGGCTGGATGGCTAGATGGCTGCCTCCTTCGCAAGCCATCCAGCCATCTTTCTTTCCGAGTTGCAGACGGCGGGCCGGCCTGCTAGAATAGGCGGTGAGCATGAGCGGATGGGGTGATTTTGGAGATTGAAGGAGCTGGTTCAAGAGATGATTGATTCCCGACACACAACGCTTCCCGAAGACGTGGGCCTGATCGATCTCCGCCTTCTCGGTCTCGCGGGACTAAACGGCACGTATGTCCTGCTGGGCGACGAGCCGGCCCTGGTGGACCCTGGCCCGGCCAGCACGTTGGACAGCCTGGAGGCCGGCCTCGCCATGCACGGTCTGGCTCTGGAGGATGTGCGGGCGCTGCTGCTGACGCACATTCACCTGGATCACGCCGGCGCCACGGGCGCGCTGGTGGCCCGCTGCCCCGATCTGCGCGTGTACGTCCACCAGCGCGGCGCGCCCCACATGATGGCTCCCGAACGACTCCTGCGCAGTGCGGGCCGGCTCTACGGCGACTGGCTGGAGTTCCTGTGGGGTGAGACGCGCCCGGTGCCGGAGCAGAACGTCATCCCGCTGAGCGGCGGCGAGATGCTCCGCCTGGGCGGGCGCGTGGTGCGTGTGTACGACACGCCGGGTCATGCCTATCATCACCTGACCTACTTCGACGAGGGGAGTCGGTCGGCCTTCGTGGGGGATGTGGCCGGCGTGCGCTTACACGGCGCGCCCTACGTGCGTCCCGCGACGCCCCCGCCGGAGGTCGATCTGGAGGCGTGGCAGGGAACGCTGGACACACTGCTGGCGCTGGAACCGAGCCGGCTGCTGCTCTTCCATTTTGCCCCTGTGAACGACCCCGCCGCGCACATCGAGCAGTTGCGCGCCCGCCTGCTGCGCTGGGCCGA
>JBHHTZ010000178.1:0-7266 GCA_046753605.1 Anaerolineae bacterium | reverse complement strand
AGTCAGCCGCACAGCGCCCTTTGCCACCACCTGGCGGCTGGCAGCGGGAAACGCTGGCGAGCACACGGTACAGGCCATCGCGTACGACGCCGCCGGCAACGAGGGAATGAGTGGAGACGTGCGGATCGTGGTTGAAAGATAAGTGCCTTAGAGCCAGAACATCTCTTCTGAGGAGATTAGAGATCGGAGATTAGAGATTGATGTTTGCGACGGAATCTCTAATCTCCAGTCTCAGTAGATCCAATTTTGCTCTAGCTGGACCACAGTCCAGCGGCCAAAACGCGGACTGTGGTCCGCTTGGAGCTTGAAATTTGGATCTACTGAGTCTCCAGTCTCATTGAGACCTATATTCAAGAACAGAGGTACTGCTACCATGACCGAAACACATTCACAACCTTACATCCTGGTGACCAACGACGATGGTGTCGAGGCTCCGGGACTACTGGCCCTAAAACATGCGCTGGGCGAGGTTGGCGAGACGGTGGTTTTCGCACCCGATCACAACTGGTCAGCGGCCGGCCACACCAAGACTATGCACAAGCCATTGCGGGTGGCGTACGCCGAGCTGGCCGATGGGTCGCCGGCTTATACCAGCAACGGCGCCCCGTCAGACTGCGTCGCGCTGGCGCTGCTCGGCATCCTCGACCGCGAGCCAGACCTGGTGGTTTCGGGCATCAACAACGGCCCCAACCTGGGCCACGACATCACCTATTCGGGAACCGTCGCGGCCGCCATGGAAGCGGTGATTTTCGGCGTGCCGGCCATTGCCGTGTCGCTGGACACCTACGAACCGCCGGAGCCGGCCGCGCTGGAGGCCGCAGCGTCGTTTGCCGCACGGCTGGCGGCCGCCGTCCTCGAACACGGCCTGCCTCCAGGCCATCTGCTGAACGTCAACGTGCCGAATCGACCGGCTTGTGAGATTGCCGGCGTGGAACCTACACGGCTGGGCCGGCGGGTGTACCAGGATGTGTTAGTGGAGCGCGCAGACCCCCGTGGCCGGCCCTACTACTGGATCGGCGGCGACGTGCCAACAGGTATTGACGAGCAGGGAACCGACATCGGCGCTGTGTCGCAGGGCAAGATCTCTGTTACCCCCATCCACCTGGACATGACCGCCTCCGATTTGATCTCTGAGATCGAAGAGTGGGAACTGGCGTAGGTGTGATGGTTCGGGGCGTAGGTTGTACACGCGTTGAACGTGCCTGCCGACCCGCTTCGCTTCCACACTTGACGCGGTATTTCGCTAAGCCTATAATCGCTACCGGACACTTCTCTTGCTCGGAATGCGTATCGGTCACAAGCGTCATTCGTTTTTACTAATTGAAGCCCGTTCACTTGAACACACCGTAGGTGCGGTGCATCATGCCCTGGCGGTGTGCCTCCAAGTGCCTGACCCCCTGCCCAGGAGTAAGTTTATGCGCCGACACATTCTCCCCGCCTTGCTAGTGGTTCTGGCGATCACTCTCAGCGCCGGCCTGATGGCCAGCGCGCAGGGCACGAAGGGTGGCGATGCCCTGCAGCAGGCCGGCGAGCTGCCCGCCGTCACGGTCGACAACGACTACATCCGCGTCTCGGCCGACGACGACGGCCAGTTCATCATCGGCGCCACAGGTGGCGACCCCGCGCTGCCCACGGACGATAACAAGCGTCTGCTGTACGGCTACCCCGATGACATCTGGTCCTCATTTGCGACCGTTCGCGTGGTCGCCGATGGAGAAACGAGCGATTTCCGCCTCCTGGACCGTGTGCCAGCCGAGGGACCTGTGCGCCAGGGCGGTGCGATCATCACAACCTGGCTTCTCAACCAGGTCCGAGTAACGCAGCGGCTCGAGCCGGCTTTCAACGTGTACACGGGCCGGGAGGATACGATTCGCATTCAGTACAATTTGACCAACATGGGCGATACCAGCCGCGCCGCCGGCGTCCGATCCATGCTGGATATCGCCATTGGCCGGGTGGGCGCTATGGTCGAAGGTGACGGGGCACCGTATTTCGTCCCAGGCGCCGGCAACCTGACGCACGAAGCAGAGTTCGTTGGCAGTATCCCGGCTATCTGGAAAGCCTTCGAGTCTTTGAGCTTTGACCCCGCCAGCACCAAAGGCCAGGGAATCCTTGTAGGACCTGGAGCCACACCACCCGACCGCCTGGTGCTAGCTCGCTGGGGGCGTTTCGAGCAGGAAGAGGGCATCCGGTTTCATGCCTGGGACTACACCGTGGACCCGCAGGCTGACCTGACCCTCGACAGCGCTGTCGCGATGTATTGGAACCCGGAAGACCTGTCACCAGGCGCTTCGCGCACGGTAACGACGTTCTACGGACTGGCCGGGCCGGGCGGTGGTCAGGCATGGATCGACGCGCCTGTCGCGCTAACCTGCCCGGACCTCACATTCTCCGCGACCCACTGGATCGCCAACACGGGTGACGAGCCTTTCATCAACGGCCGTTCGAGTATCATGCTGCCGGCGGAGGAGTTGGAGTTGCTCGAAGGAGCGACAACCCAGCCGCTGGGCAATGTGGTGCCGGGCGCTGCTCGTTCAGCTACGTGGCAAATCCGGCCCCGCGCCGGCGCTGAAGGCACCTTCAGTTTCAGCGTGACGAGCCGATTCGACACCGGCACAGAGCCGCTCACGGCCAGTTCTAGCGTTCACGTGCCACACTGTGGTGCTGCGGAAACCTCAACGCCGACGCCGATGGTCACGCCGGCTGTGCAGCCCACACCTATACCGCCGGCTGAGGTGCCGGAGGCGAGCACACTGCTCCTCCTCGCCAGTGGCGTTAGCGCCCTGGCCGGCTACGCGCGACTTCGGCGCAGACGACAAGACAACCACTGAGCGCCCGCAATCGAGGAAAAAACGCATGCCATCCGACCCACAATCGAGCCCGGCCTTTCGTCTGCTTGCGCCGCTGCTGGCGCTGCTCATGATCTTCGGGCTCCTGTGGGTAGGATGGAAGTGGGCCTATCCGCCTGACAGACCGGTTGGCCCACTGACCGCCCACGCGACGGGCGAATCTCTCTGGACAACAGTGGGGGAGAACATTCCGCTCCTGCGTCGGTCGGGGGATCAGGAGTGGCCGGCGGTGGCATTCAACTCACGCGACAACCAGTACCTGGTCGTCTGGCAGGATCAGCGCAACTTCGACACAACCCGCATCGACATCTACGCCCGACGATTTGCGGCCGATGGGACACCCATCGGAGATGAGTTTGCCGTCACGCGCCAAGCGTTCAACCAGAACTTCCCCCACGTGGCCTATAATTCAACACGCAACCAGTATCTGGTGGTGTGGTCCGATCAGCGCAACATACGCACGACAGGTTCCGATGTGTACGCCCAGCGGCTTGCGGCCGACGGGACTCTCGTGGGAAGTGATATCGCCATCTCAACTGCCCTCCGACCACAACTGTATCCCAGGGTTGCCTATAGCCCGGATGCGGACGAGTTCCTGGTAGTCTGGCAGGACAGTCGAACGAGCAACACGACCAGTTCCGACATCTTCGGCCAGCGGATCGCCGGCGATGGTTCGCTACCAGGCGCAAACATCGTCATCTCCAATGACACGGAAGCCCAGAACCAACCCGATGTCGCATACAGCCCGGCCAGCCGGCGCTATCTGGTGGCATGGGACGACGAGCGTAGCGTAGACCTGACAGGCGTGGATGTCTACGCCCAACTGTTGACCAACACCGGAACGCCAGATGGCACAAATGTTGCTCTCTCAACTGCTCTGAACAGCCAGGAGAACATCGCCGTTTGCTACAACACGGCCCAGCACGGGTTTCTGGTCGTCTGGGAGGATTCGCGTAACCTGGGCACGACCAGCACCGACATTTACGGCCAGCGGCTGGATGCCGCCGGCACGCTTGTCGGTGGAAACATCGCGCTGTCAACCGGCACCAGTGCAGAGCGTGAGCCGACCCTGGCCTTCGGCTTGAACCTGAGCGGCTACCTGTTGGTGTGGCGGGACGATCGCAACGAACCCGGAACAGGCGGTGATGTCTTCGGTCGATCCCTCGATGGAGCTGGCGCGCAAGTGGGAGGTGACTTCCAGGCTGCTGTCGAAATCGGCACGCAACGGCGTGTACAGGCGGTCTACGACACCGTGGCCGGCGAATTCCTGGTCGTGTGGGAAGATTCGCGCAACTTCTTTCTGGGCGGGCGCGATACCTATGGCCAACGCGTCGGCGCGCAGGTACAGCCGACAGCTACTCCGACACAGACGCCCACGGCCACCCGGACCCCGACCATGACCGCCACCGCGACCAACACGCCGACCGTGACCGCCACCGCGACCAGCACGCCGACCGTCACTCTGACCCCGACCTCCGCCGTCCCAACCCTAACACCCACGGCCACGCCGATACCCCCAACCCCAACAAACACACCGTGCGCCTATCCTCCCTGTCCTGGTGGGCCTGGTACGTCATACATGCCACTCATCCGGCGTGACCGCGTGCCGTGTGGCTACCAGAGACCGGACGTGGATGAGCCGGCCAACAACCAGTGGGAGAGTGCCACAGAATACGGCTATGGTCGATGGGAAGACCGGACGTTCTGGGACCCCAGCGCTCCGCCTGGCCAGCAGGGCAGCGACGTTGACTGGTATGAGTGGCTAGTGGAGTGGACGGGCACCCACTGGATTTGGCCCGAGAACACGAGTCACAACGTCGAGGTGTATTCCGAGGTGTTCCTGGCTACAGGCGACCCGAGGCGTCCGTTGGAGCTACTTGCTTACGGCCGGGGCCGGCAAGAAATCGAACTACAGGCCGGCAACACGTACTACGTAAAGATCAAGAACGTCGGGTCAAACCCGCCGTCTGTGGGCTGCTACGACCTCATCTTGGACCCTTAGCAACTGCCACTCTGCCCTTGACATCGCGTGTCAGAAGTATAGAATAGGGGTATCATCTCAATAAAAAGGGGGGGAGGGGGGTGGGTGTTCGGCCCCCCCCCCCCCCCCCCCCCCCCCCCCCCCCCCACTCCCCCGATTCTGAGAAGATACGAATAGGGAATATCCGTAGATCCAATGCATCCGTAGATTTGCAAGATGACGATGAACAGAAACCCAAGACGTGTGGCTGGAATCGCAGCAGTCATCGCCCTGGTCGGCGTTGTCTTCCTGCCAACGTTGCGCTGGCTCGTGCAATCCTGGCTGGGCAATCCGTACTATTCACACGGGTTCCTTGTGCCATTCATTGCCGGCTATCTCATCTGGCGACGACGCGACATAGTGGTGGAGCCGTGGGATGCCGGCCTGGGGGTCGTTGCCCTCGGCGTGGGTCTCCACATCGCGTCCCTGCCCAGGCAAGTGCATCTTCTCTCGGCAGCCGGCCTCATTATCGTGATAGTGGGCCTGCTACTCACCTTCGTAGGGCGTCGGGCCGTGGATCGCTGGGCGTTTCCGCTGGCGTTCCTGGGGACCATGATCCCCCTGCCATTTGTGGAACGCTTCAGCCCTCCGCTGGAGGCATTTGTGGCTCGATACGCCGCGCTATGCGTTCGCCCCCTGGGTGTAGCTGCAACGGCAATTGGCTCCCAGGTACGGCTGGCGTCCACCGCCTTCACCGTTGGCGCACCGTGCAGCGGGCTGCGATCCATCGTCGCACTGCTCACGCTCACAGTGCTGTTCGTCTACATCGTTCGCGGTCCCTGGTGGGGGAAGGGAGCCTTGCTGGTTGCCGCGCTACCCATCGCTATCGCCGCCAATCTGATGCGCGTATCTTCGTTGTTCTTCGTTGCGGAGAATTTGGGGACGAATGCCGGCCTGCGCTACTACCACACTCTGTCCAGCCCAACGCTATTCCTTGTTGCCGTCGGTCTGCTGCTACTAACCAGCCGGAGTGTGCAATGCAACGCCATTCGGTCGGACATTTGAGGAAGATTGAAAATGGAAAGGGGAAAATGGAAAGGGGAAAATGGAAAGGGGAACGGGGAGTCTGATCCTCCATTCTCCATTCTCCATCTTCCCCCTTCCATCTTCCGATTTGGTCTGGTAGTCAGCCTGCTGCTCATCGCATTGGGGGCTTCGTTCACCACACGCCGGCTAATACCCGCTGCGACGCCAGAACGGGCCGGGCCCGGTTCCACAGACACTGTCGCGGGCGGACAGGTGTACTTCGTCGATACCGAGGGCTGGTATCGGATCACCGACAACGAACGCGCCGTCGTGAGTCCCTATCTCCTGAACCTGGATGCCCTGCCCGACAGTCTACCCATGGATTTGGGATCATGGCATGGGAAGCCGCTGCCCCTGGAACCTGAAGTTGCGCAGTGGTTTGACGACCCGGAGGTCGCAGACCGGCGAGAATACCGCAATGCCGAGGGCGACATCGTGTGGCTGAGTGTCTTTGGAAGTCGCGGACCCAAGAGTTTCCGCCTTTTCGAGCACACGCCGGCCACCTGCTATCCCCTGTCCGGCTGGACGATGATACAAGAGGATCAGGACGCCATCGCCATCGGCAACGGCGAACTCCTCGTTCAACGTGGATTTGCGGTGAGCGGAGACCACGAACTGACCGTGTTGTACCTGTATCTGTGGGACAGCCCCAACCGCGATCCTGCGGACGGCGTCGTGTCCATCCGCGTAGCCGCGCCGATTCGTACGGACGAAGCTGAGACGCTTCGCCTGGTCAAGCAGGACTTTCTCCCTCACCTCTTCACAGATGTCATCCCATGGCGGCGGTTCTAGGTCCCACAGGATGAGGTTATCATGAATTGGCTTGATCTGGTTTTCCTGGTGATTTTGCTCTGGGCCGTGCGGTCGAGCTGGGAGACGGGTCTGGTTCAGGAGGCGTTCACCCTGGCCGGCCTGGTCTTCGGCATTCTCATGGCCGGCCAACTGTACCGGCCTTTCGCACGCACGCTGTTTGGGCCGGCGCCGAACAACCTGGCGTATGCCATCACGTTTCTCGCGATTCTGCTGGCCATCTGGTTTGGCGTCACTTTCCTGGGCCGGCTGGTTCGAGAGACCGTGCACTGGATCATGCTGGGATGGCTTGATCGGCTGGGGGGTCTGTTGTTCGGTTTGCTAAAAGGCTTCGTCGTGATCGAGATCTTCCTGATCGTGTTTGCGCGCTTTCCTGTTCTTAACACCGAAGAGCTCATCCAGGGCTCAATCATAGCCTCATGGATTCAGCAATATGCCCCGGTGGTCATGGCGCTCCTGCCGCCTGACTTCCGACAACTTACCAACGTTTTTCGGTGAAACCCACCGCCTGAAAAACGACAGAGCGGGCAGCAGAAACCGAGGTTTCCGTTGCCCGCTACG
>JBHHTZ010000177.1:0-7283 GCA_046753605.1 Anaerolineae bacterium | reverse complement strand
GGTTGCTGAGTGAGGTCTTCAGTGGTCTGAAGAAGCAAGCGCCCCGACGGGAGGTGACCGACTTTATCGCCCAGGGGGGCGCCGATGATGCCGCCCGCCTGGGCGATACGCTGATCTTCGTGCACCGCTGGCAGACCCTCTCCTTCGACCCGCGGGCCTTTGCCCGTGCCCGCACCTTCCTGGCCCAGCTCACGCGGCTGGTGCGGAGGGAGGGCTACGAGGCCGAACCCCTGGATCCGCTGTCGCCGAACATCAACCTGCCGCGCCTGGCTGCGCAAAGCGGCCTGGGCAACCTGAGCCCTTACGGCCTGTTGGTCCACCCTGTGTTCGGCCCGCGCCTGATTCTCACCGCCCTCAAGACCGACCACCCCGTCCTGGTGAGGCCGCGCTTCGTCGGCGACGCGTGTTTCGACTGCATGGCGTGTGTGGTGCTGTGCCCCCAGCGGCCGCATCTCAGTGGCATCGTGGATTTGGGGCAGTGCCAGACCTGTGCGAAGTGCTTCGAGGTCTGTCCCATCGGCAAGGGCCGGCGCGCCCGGCAGTCGTTGCAGGCCGGCGCCCTCTCGATCGCGAGCAGGACCTGAAGCCGGATTGCCGCCTGCCCCCTCTTCGGCTATAATGAGGCCCATCCGTCATGGAACAATGACCGCTGAGGAGTGTGTGGCATGGGTACCTTGTTTGCCGATACCCGACCCGAGGCTGAGGAAGTGCAGATCGAGTTGTTCCGCCAGGCCCCACCGTGGCGTAAACTGGAGATGCTAGGCCAACTGAACCAGATGGTGCGGACCCTGGCCTTGAGCGGGCTGCGCCAGCGATATCCCCAGGCGACGCCGGAGGAGCTGCGCCGCCGGCTGGCCGACCTGCTGCTCGGTCCGAAGCTGGCTGCCCAGGCGTATGGCCCCTTGCCGGAGGAAGATTCGTCCCATGCTCACTGAACCCGTGCAGGCTACATTGCTAGTCGTCGAGGCACTGGAGGCCCTGGGGGTGCGGTATCTGATCGGCGGGTCGCTGGCCAGTGCCGTCCACGGCGTGGTGCGGGCCACGATGGACACAGACCTGGTGGCTGACTTGCAGCTTGCACATGCTGATCCCCTGGCCCAGACGTTGGGGGACGCCTTCTACGTTGACGTCGAATCCATCCGCGGCGCCATCCGACACCGAAGCAGCTTCAACGTCATCCACATGGGTACGATGTTCAAAGTGGACATCTTCATTCCCAAGCAACGGCCTTTCGACCAGGTACAATTGCAGCGACGGACGGAGCAGGTGGTCGCTACTGATCCCGAGCGTAAGGTCTACGTAGCCAGTGCCGAGGACATCATTTTGGCCAAGCTGGAATGGTATCGGAAAGGCGGCGAAGTTTCGGATCGGCAGTGGCAGGATGTGTTGGGCGTGCACAAGGTACAGGGTGACCGGCTCGATCTGACCTATCTCCGACACTGGGCGGCCAGGCTGGGAGTAGCCGACTTGCTGGAGAGAGCCCTGACCGCGGCCGGGCTGACAGGAGAGCGAGCATGACCGACCGCCGCCTCGTTAAAGACCTACCTGCCCATCCGCCACGGAACAATGATCACTGAAGAGGGTGTGTAGACCGCCGGATTCTTGATGTCTCAACGACCCATGCAGCGGCGCCGGCGCCTGTGGCAAAGGCGCCAATCCATCTTCTACGCCCTGCACCCCGACCAACTGCCGGCTGAAAGCATCCGCTTCACGTATACCTTCGGACTGGGAGGCATCAGCGTGCTGGCGACGCTGATCACCCTAGTCACCGGCCTGTTGCTGGCCTTCTACTACCAGCCTACCCCAGCCCAGGCCTACGCTTCCATGGTGCTCATCGAAGACCTGGTGGCGTGGGGCAGTCTGGTGCGCGCACTACACTACTGGGCGGCCCAACTGATGGTCGTGGCTGTGACACTGCATACGGCCCGCGTGGTGTTCACCGGCGCCTACAACCGCCCGCGGCGCGTGAACTGGCTGGTGGGCGTGGCGTTGCTGGTTCTGACCCTGCTGTGGGATTTCAGCGGCTACGTGTTGCGCTGGGACGAAGGAGCACACTGGGCATTGCTGGTGGGTACCAACCTGATCAAACTGGTGCCGGCCTTCGGCAATTCCCTCTACCTGCTCCTGGTGGGGGACGTAGCTGTGGGCGCGCCGGCGCTGCTGCGCTTCTATGGCTGGCACCTCATCGGCCTCACGATGATCGCAGCGTTTGGCATCGTCTACCACCTGTTCCGCCTGCGCGTGGATGGCGGCATCTCGCGGCCACCGCGCGCATCCGGCGCGCGCCGGCCGATGGTGAGCAAGGATGTGCTGTTTCAGCGGGAGATCGTGGCAGCGCTCCTCGTGACCGGCGGGCTGATCCTGCTGTCAACGCTGATGCCCGTGCCCCTGGACGCAGCCGCCGACCTGAATCAGCCGCCGGCCATCGCCGAAGCGCCCTGGATCTTCCTGTGGGTGCAGCGCCTGCTGCGCTACATTGACCCCTTCTGGGCCGGCATAGGTCTGCCGCTGCTCGCGACGCTCTTCCTGGCGGCCCTGCCCTGGCTGGACCCTCGCGCACGGGCCGGCATCTGGTTCGATCGCCGGCGCTGGCCGGTGCAGATCGCCTTCTCCGTGGTGGCACTGCTGATTGTCGTCCTGACCGTGTGGGAGGCCTGGCTGTGACCCGCTTCTACGGGTGGGCGGCTGCGGCGGCCATCTTCCTATTGCTGGGGATGGGGCTGGCCGGCTGGCGGGCCGATCAGACTGAGTGGCGCCAATGGCAGCGTCGATTCCATGCCACTCACCCCGACCAGCCAATCGACACTGGCCTGCGCTCGCTGACGCCTACGCTGACCGGGCAACCAGAGCTGTGCACCACCTGCCACGTAGGTCTGGCGGAGATTAGCGAGAGCCATCCAGTGGAGTCTTTTGGTTGTGTGGTCTGCCACGGCGGGAATGGCCTGGCCCTGGACAGAAAGCGTGCCCACGCCGGCCTGCTCGGCGGCCGCAACCCCTCCGATTTCAGCGTCGTGGCGCAGACCTGTGGCCAGAGCAACTGCCACAGCGGCTACGATAATGATCACGCGGACCAAAACCAGGTGGATCGCGTGTTACGCAGTTTGCAGGCCACGTATGCCGGCGGCATCGCTCTGGTGCGCTTCACCTTCGGCGCTCAGTCGGATCAAACCGCCCGCTACGGCGCTGTCGCGGCCATCGATCCCGATCCACCGGCGGGCTGGGTGTCCGAGCTAGACCCACTGCCGGTATCTTCGGCGGATGACCTGTCTCCGGAGTTGGCTGCCCAGGGGGTGACGGTGTCCAACCATCCCATTGACACCCGCTTCCGCCGGTTCTGCCTGGACGGCGGCTGTCACCTCTCGGAGCCGGCCACTCCTCAGCCATATCGCTACCGCAGCACCGGCTGTGTTGCCTGTCACTACATCTACGGGAACGACGGCCTGTACCAGGGTGACGATCCCACTATCCCGCGTGACGAACCCGGGCATGGCCGGCGGCACCAACTGACCACCGCCGTTCCCTTCTATCAGTGCAACCATTGCCACAACCGGGGCAACTACTCTTTGCGCAGCATGACCTTCGCCCCCCGTCCTGACCTGCCACCTGCCGGCAAGCCTCTCTCGCCGTTCCTGTCGCGCCAGCAGCGCCGGCTGGCGGAGTACTACCAGCCCATCGGTCAGTTCACGCTGTGCGAGTGGGAACTGGACTGTGTTGACTGCCACACCAGCGACGAGGCTATGGGCAACGGCCACATCGCCGGCCGGATCGCCGACAGCCAGGTGACGGAGTGTCGCACCTGTCACGGCACGCTGTCGGAACTCCCACAAACTGCCCCCATCACTGACCCCGACGAGCGCGCGATGCGCCAGGCGCGGCTGAACGGACGTGAAACCCTCCACGTGGGGGATCGGGTTGTGGTGACGAGCCGTGGGGAGAAGCTGTGGGCAGTGAAGGAGGTGGCCCCTGGTCGCTTCGCGGAAACGCTCAAGGTGTCCGGAGAGATTCTGGAAGTGCCGCTGGTCTACGGCAGCGCCTGCCAGCAGCAGCCCGACCAGCAGGCATCGCGCTACTGCCATGCCTGTCATGCCTATCCGCGCGACAAGGCTCTGGAGCCGGCCCTGGAGCGATGACTGATCTGGCCAGTTCCCCGTCACCCCCCTTGCCGAGCCGGCGTCGTTTCCTGCGCTGGCTGCTTGGCGGCAGCCTGACCCTCACCGTCGTGGCAATGGTCCGCGCTTCCTGGCGTTTTCTGGCCCCCCCGCTGACCAGTCCCGTGCCGGCTCCGGTGCCGGCGCCCGAGGCGGCATCGCTGCGCCCGGGTGGCCGGCTCTACGTTGCGCCGGCCCGCGCCTATCTGGAGCGGGATGAGGCCGGCTACTTTGCTGTGTCCGCGGTGTGTACCCATTTGGGGTGCCTGGTGCACCAGGTGCCGGAGGGTTTCCGTTGTCCCTGCCACGGCAGTCGCTTCGACGCCGAGGGGCGCAACCTCAGCGGGCCGGCCCGCCGGCCGCTGGATCACCTGTCGCTCAGCGTGGATGACGCCGGCCAGATGGTGGTCGAACCAGGGCGCACTACTTCGCCGGCCGCCCGTTTGAACCACTGAAGGTGCTGAATTCACTGAACCCACTGAGCGTTCGGCCTGTTCAGCACGTTTCAGGAACCCCCGCCGCTTCGATTGCAGCTTGCCGGCGACGGCTTCCTCGCCTCCGCCCCTCTTTTTCGCGGCTCAAGTGTTTGACTTCGAGTTGTTTCCGTGCTATATTCGCTGTCGGGTGGCGCAGGGGAGTTGTTAGCCGGCTGGCGTTGGACAGACTTGGGAAGTTGCGTAATGGATAGGTCAGACTTTATCTACATGGATCACGCGGCCACCACACCGGTGGCGCCCGAGGTATTGGAAGCGATGCGGCCGTACTTCTCCGAGGAGTTCGGCAATGCTTCCAGTCTTCATGCTCGCGGGCGGGTGGCGCTCATGGCGCTGGATCAGGCGCGAGCCACGGTGGCCGGCCTCCTCAGTGCCCACGATGACGAGATCATCTTCACCAGTGGTGGCACCGAGAGCGATAACCTGGCTGTGCGCGGCGTGGCGCTGGCATCACGGGAGCGCGGGAACCACCTGATCGTTTCCTCGGTTGAGCACAAGGCCGTTTTGAAGACGGCCCACCGC
Organism: Anaerolineae bacterium; assembly: GCA_046753605.1. Lineage (GTDB taxonomy): Bacteria > Chloroflexota > Anaerolineae > Epilineales > JAANWY01 > JBHHTZ01. Next base: position 2,119 of record JBHHTZ010000177.1, on the reverse strand, counting down.
CTGGCCGAACTACACAGCTTTCGTGTGACGGAACTGCCGGTGGACGGCTACGGTCGCGTCGATCCGGCCGATGTCGAAGCCGCCGTCTGCGGCGACACGGTGCTGATCTCGGTGATGACGGCCAATAACGAGGTGGGGACCATCCAGCCGGTTGCCGAGATCAGCCAGATTGCGCGGGAGCACGGCATTCCATTTCACACCGACGCGGTCCAGGCCGGCGGCTATCTTGACATAAATGTTGATCGATTGGGCGTGGATCTCCTGACGCTGGCCGGCCACAAGCTCTACGGCCCCAAAGGCGTGGGCGTGCTGTACGTGCGGCGCGGGACGCCGCTGGAGCCGGTGCAGACCGGCGGGTCCCACGAGCGGGGCCGGCGGGCCGGCACGGAGAACGTGGCCGGCATTGTGGGCATGGCCACAGCGCTGCGGTTGATGCAGGAACAGCGACCGACGGAGGTGCCACGGCTCCGCCGCCTACGGGATCGGCTGATTGAGGGCGTGCTGGCCGGCGTGCCGGACGCCATGCTCACGGGCCATCCGACCGAGCGACTGCCGCACAACGCGAGCTTCGCCATCCCAGGGGTGGAAGCTGATGGGCTTCTGGTGGCGCTGGACCTCAAGGGCGTTGGTGTCGCCAGTGGTTCAGCCTGCACGTCGGGGTCTGTTGAGCCATCCCACGTCTTGCAGGCGATGAACGTCCCTTACGAAGCCGCGGTTGGCAGCCTGCGGTTGACGCTGGGTCACTCTAACACCGACGAGCATGTGGACTATGTGCTGGAGGTATTGCCCGAGGTCGTTGAGCGGATGCGAGCCATTGCTGCTGTTGCGATGTAGTCCTCTGGAATCGGGCGTGGCCGCGTACGCTTGAATTCAATGTTGATGATGAGGGGTTAGCTTCATGTCTCAAGTACAACCGGACCGCGAGATGGTGTTAGAGGCGTTGGAGGAACTGCCAGAGGAGCGTTGGCTTGAGGTATTGGATTTCATTGGCTACTTGCGCTGGCGCAGTATGGAAGCGGAAGAAGGCCCTCAGCAGGATTGGTTTTGGAGCGCGGGGTGGCAGGCTGCATATCGTGAAGCGAAAGAAGATTTGGTTGAGGGGCGGTACGAAGACTTTGATGATGTCGAAAAGCTGATCGCCGATCTTCAACAAGCCGAGTGATGAAAATCCGGCGGACCAGGCGTTTCAAGAAGGACTATCGCAAACTAAGCCCTGACCTCCAGAGGCGGGTTGATGGCAAGTTGCGATTGTTGTTGCAGGATCCGCGCCATCCGTCGTTGCGAGTGCACAAGATTCGGGGTACTGACGACGTTTGGGAACTCAGTGTCACGATGAATTGTCGCCTGATATTCGAGATTGAGACGGAGTACTACGTTCTGCTGGCAGTTGGTCCGCATGATATTGTGGAGCGATTCTGACTACTCCGGCTGTATCAGGGAGTGGATGAAGGGATGGTTCAAGTGAAGCCGCCGGCCAGGCAGGTTGAGATTAGCCAACTCAATGTTCGACGGCTGAGTCTGGATGAGTATCACTACCTCATCAAGATTAGCTTCTTCGCGGAGGATGAGCCTGTGGAGCTCATTGAGGGAATATTGCATCGCAAGCGTTCTAAGACACTGCTGTTGCCGTAGCTCTGTTCGTCATCACGCCGGGTAAGTCCGAGATCGTGGGCGTGGGCGACAAAGGAGGTAGGGAACATGGTTGTTCAGTTGAAGCCGCCGGTTAGTGAGATTGGTATTGATCAGTTTGATATTCGCCGGCTGGGCTTGGAAGAATATCACCGGCTGATCGAGATTGGCTTCTTTGCAGAAGATGAACGCGTGGAGCTCATTGAGGGAGTATTGCATCGCATGAGTCCTAAGGGCACGCGCCATGCAGAATGTCTGGAGCGGCTGCTGCGCACGTTTTATACCGTGTTGAGGAAACAAGTCAGGATCAGGGCTCAGGACCCGATCACAATTCCGGCTAGCGGCTCTGAGCCGGAGCCTGACCTGATCCTCATCACACCGCGGGAAGGCGGGTACCTCGATCATCATCCCCTGCCGGAGGACATTCTGTTGGTCGTGGAGATTGCTGACTCTAGCCTGGCGGAGGATCAGGGCATCAAGCTGGGGGTGT